>JANQSK010000185.1 GCA_028284105.1 Anaerolineae bacterium | reverse complement strand
ATATTAAAGAGTTTGATCCAGATTGGGAAGAGTTTTTTATAGCCACCCCGCTGATGCATCAACTCAGACAAAAGCGTGTGCCGCTTGTGCTAGATGTGGCCACAGGGACAGGGCGAGTGCCCACCTTGTTGTTGGACCAGCCCACATTCCATGGCAAGGTGATTGGTCTAGACGCCTCACGCAAAATGCTCAACTTTGCCATCAATAAACTGAAAAATTTTCCTAATCGAATTGCTTTGATTGAGCAAACTGTTGATCGTCTTCCCTTTCCAGCCGACTCTTTTGATGCAGTGACCTGCTTAGAATCCCTCGAATTTTTCCCATCCGATCGTGATGCGCTTGCTGAAATGGTTCGTGTTTTAAAATCCGGTGGGTTATTGATGGTGACGAGACGAAGAGGGTGGGAAGGTAAGCTGTTTCTGGGGCGGTATCGTGATGTGAGGCAATTTGAACAGCTTCTTATTGAATTAGGTCTTGAAGAAGTGAATACACAGCCTTGGCAATTTTCCTATGATCAAGTTTACGGCCGTAAATTATAAGAATAATGTTCGAAGTCACTGCTTACTGTTTGACCTCCAAAAGAAGAAATAGCAAACAATAATCCACATCTATTCCAAGCAACTTCTTGCCTTTTACATCAATTGATGCAAAAAAGATTTTTAAATAAGCGAAAACACTTTTATTTCAGGTGTTGATGAATTAAAATAGAGTGAATATCAATACAGATTACGATAAGATATTATATGTCCAATCAGCAAGGAAATGCAGTAGACCAATTAGAAAGTGGGGCTTTGTTAACCAAATTGCTTAATTTGAGTAAGCAAATGGCCGAAATCCGAACATTAAAGCCCTTGTTAGACTTCATTGTGGGAGAACTTTTATCATTGGTCAATGCTGAGCGTGGATTTATCATTGTGCTCCAAAAAGATCAACAGTTAGAAGTGAAGCTGTCGCGAGAAAGAGGGGAGAGCAAGTTTCACAACGATATTGATCAAGTCAGCCGCTCTATCATTAATTTTGTCTCCAAGTTAGAACAACCGTTGTTAGTTAAAAATGCCTCGTTGGACCCTCGCTTTAATACTGCTTCAAGCGTTTTCAAATTACGCCTGCGGTCGGTTATGTGCGTCCCGCTCATCACGAAGAATAGCTTGTTGGGGGTATTCTATGTTGAAAATCGAGCTGAGTCCGGCGTTTTTTCTACCAGAGAATTGGAAATATTAGAATTTTTTAGCCATCACGCGGCCGTTTCTATTCGGAATGCCGAACTAAACGATAATTTGGAAGAGATTGTCAAAGAGCGCACCCAGCAATATTTTGAAGCCAAAGAGTCAGCTGAAAAAGCAAATAGCGCAAAAACAGAATTCTTGTCTTATATTTCGCATGAATTACGTTCCCCGCTAACCTCAACATTAAACTATTCAGAAATGCTTCAACGTCGCTTTTATGGCGAAATCACAGTTAAACAAGATTCTGCACTACGGAATATCTCAAATGGTGTACAACACATTTTGGAATTGGTAAACGATCTTTTAGATTTAAATCAGATTGAATCTGGTTCAATGTATTTGCAATTGACAGATTTCGATTTGGTAGCGTTGCTCAATGAAACATATCCCATTGTTGAAAGCTTGCTGATGGGGAAACCGATCTCAATGGAATATTCATTTGAGAAGTCGCGCATGATGATAAACGGGGATAGAAAAAGAATTAAACAAATTTTCTTAAACTTGTTGACAAATGCCGCGAAATTTACCAATGAGGGTTATATTCGCCTTCATGTGACGCAAGATGGTCAACTCATTAAAGCGACGATTACAGATACAGGCATTGGAATACCGCAAGAAGACCAAGCTTGGATATATGAGTCTTATCGTCAATCGCATAATAATCCAAAACATGCAATTGGAACGGGTCTGGGATTGCCAATTACAAAGAAATTAGTTGAATTGCACCATGGAGAAATTGAATTCGAAAGCCAGGTTGGAACTGGTACGCAATTTACTGTTCAATTTCCTATTTACAATTCATAAAAATACCTATACTTTTCTCAATTGAACTCATTTTTAAATTTCTGGATAAAATCTTAGATCGATTAATAGAGGGATGCAAATTAAGCTAGGCAGGAGCCATTTTCCCTTTGTAACCTGAATTTTTGCACGCCATCTTGTTGAAATCTAACGAGTTTTCAACGAAATGGGTTTTGATTTAAGTGTAATCCTCAAGAATTGTTTTTGTCTATGCAAGCTCAGCACAGTAAGGATCCAACATATCGAGTTAACGGCCGTTACCAACTTAGCCATATCATTGGCTCTGGTGGGATGGGTGTTGTGCATTTAGCAACAGATCGCCTTACCCAACAAGAAGTTGCGCTCAAACGAATAAACGTCGATTTAGAGAATTTAGATTGGCTGACATCAATCTCATTTGGCAATAATTTGCAATTGACATTGGCTCGTGAATTCCAGATTTTAGCGGGACTTCGACACCCACACATTATTAGTGTCCGAGATTATGGATTTGACGAAAAAAATGATCCTTTCTATACAATGGATTATTTAGAAGACCCCAAAACCGTAATAACTGCAAGCGAGGGACTCCCGACTCAGGAAAAGTTAGAGTTAATTCGACAAGTGTTACAAGCCTTGGCCTATTTACATTTTAGGGGTGTGCTTCATCGGGATTTAAAACCAAAAAATATCCTTGTTAAAGATGGGATTGTTCGGTTAGTGGATTTTGGACTGGCTTCCTACAAGGGTCAAAATGGCTCTTCCGGCGGAACCTTGCTTTATATGTCGCCAGAGATGCTGGATAAAGAAATAAAGCCCTTTGTAGAGGCGACTGACCTTTATTCACTTGGTGTCATCATTTATGAGATGCTTGTTGGAGACCATCCGTTTGATATCCAAAGTGGAGATTTTATAGAGCAAGTTGCTACACAGCCGCCTGATTTGACAAAGCTTGATACGACTGAGCCAGTGAGGCAGGTAATTGGTCGTTTGCTAGCGAAAAAGGCGGAAGATCGGTATGAGAATGCCTATCAATGTTTGGGAGCGCTAGACCAGGCTCTTGGATACTCTTTAGAAAATGATGATGAGGCGATTCGCAATAGTTTTATTCAAGCGGCAGATTTTATTGGTCGTGAAGAAGAAATGGAACAACTTGAAAAAGTTCTGAGGAATGCCCAAGATGGTGAGGGGTCAAGTTGGATTATTGGTGGAGAAAGCGGTGTTGGAAAATCAAGGCTTATCAACGAAATTCGTACGTTGGCTATGATTAACGGCATGCAGGTGCTCAGGGGGGAAGAAAGGAGAAATGCTGGGGATATTGCCTATCAATTTTTAAGAACCCCGCTTCAGCATCTCTTACTAACACGAGGTACGGCTGACCTTCAAGATGCCAGCTTGCTCAAGCCGCTTGTTCCCAATATTGAAAAAATCATCGATCGTTCAGTGCCGACTCAGGAATTGACCGAGGGGTCTGATATGAGGCGGCGGATGTATAAGGTGATTTCTGATTTATTTAAAACCCAAAGTCGGCCAATTTTATTCATTGTTGAGGATTTGCAGGGGAATGAAGAGAATTTAGCGCTTATCAACCATTTGGCTCAAGAGTTAGCCGCGTATCCTGTATTGATTTTGTGCTCTTATCGAAATGATGAAAACCCTGACTTGCCAGCTCAATTAACGGCCGTTAATCAAATTTTACTTTCAAGATTAAACTCAAAGGAAATTACTCGACTCAGTGAAGCTATTTTAGGTGAGACGGGCAAAAGTCCAAAAATTCTTGATTTCCTGACTCAAGAAACAGAAGGCAACCCCTTCTTTATCATTGAAGTGATGCGCACATTGGCAGAGGTGGCCGGTCGGACAAGGAGGATTAACCCCGAAGAGCTACCGGAGCAAATTTTCCCTAGTGGCATCCAAACAATTGTCAATAGACGATTGGAAAATGTTCCCCAAGCCAACCTGCACTGGTTAGAAATCGCTGCAATCTCGGGCCGACAGCTTGATTTGCCACTGCTGAACATTGCTTTTGGTAAAGAAGCCGACATCGAAACGTGGCTCTTGGCCTGTGCCGAAGCGGCCGTTCTTGAAGTCGAAGAGGATACTTGGCAATTTACACATGAAAAAATCCGAGAAGGTTTGATTACAACCCTAGCTGAAACCGTCTATCAAGACCATCATCGGAAAGTGGCTGAAGCAATTGAAATCGTTTACGCTGATGATTCATCTATCGCGGCTTCACTCTATTATCATTGGAGCGAAGCTGGAAATATAGAAAAGCGAGCAGAGTATGCTTACCTTGCTGGCCTCTATTCAATGGAGCAGTATGCAAACCACGAAGCGATAACTTTCTTGAATGATGCCCTGCTTCACTTCGCACCTAATGCAAAAGAAAAACGGTTTGATTGCCTTCTGGCTCGTGAGCATTGTTTTGATCGCTTAGGGAATCGCCCTGCTCAAAAAGAAGATTTAAATCAATTAGAAACAACTGCAGCCCAATTAGCCCAATTGGAGAAACGGGCTGCAGTTGCCCTTCGTCGGGCCCACTTTGAGCATGTTACAGGCAACTTTAATGAAATGATTTTATCTGCTCAAAAAGGGGTCTCTCTAGCCGTTAAAATGAACAATTCTGTCAAAATGGCGGAGGGGTATTTGCTTTGGGGCACTGCTCTTCGATTGCAGACTAAATTTGATTTGGCTGAAATGCGCCTGAAGGAAGCAATTAAAGTAGCTGAATCGATTAATAATCAAAGAATCTTAAGTGATGCTCTAGGCCAGTTGAGTATGACATTATCCCCTCAGAGAAGGGATGATGAAGCGTTAGAATATGCAAAGAGAAGCTTGAGCCTGAGTCAATCAACTGGTGATAAAGTGCAAGAAAGCTACGCTTGGTACCATTTGGGGTGGATTTTAGAGGCGATGTTTCAATATGATGAAACAAATGATGCTTTTGAGCAAGCGCTTGCCATCACCCGAGAGATAGAGTATCGAAGGGGAGAGTCAATGGTTTTAACCGCCCTCGGTGATATTCAAATCTATATGGGTCGTTTTGATGATGCGCAAAGAAATTTGATGAATGGGTTGCAGTTAAATGAAGAAGTTGGTGATAAAGGTAGGGTCGGGGAAAATTATTTGTCGTTGGCCATGCTGAATATACGCTTAGGTCAATATGAAGAAGCTGAATCTTACGCAATCAAGGCGCTTGATAATTTCAAGCTGATTAGCGATAGGTGGGGTGAATCGCTTTGCTTTTATGTTCTTGGCCGTTGCCGATTTAATCAAGCCTCGTTTGAAGATGCCCTTTCCTATTTACTAGACTCTTTTGAAATTATTAATCAAGTGGGTGATAAGGAATCTGAGGTACTCGTTTTAAATAGCTTGGGACATATTTCTCTTCGGTTAAATCAAACTGAACAGGCGTATCATTACTTTTTAGAAAGCCGAAGTTTACTCAAAGATTCCACATACAATCCTAATATCATTGAAGCTGAAGCTGGCTTGGCAAAAATTGAGGTCCTTCGGGGTGATATTGACTCCGCTAAAACCAGAATTTTATCGATTTTAGATGAATTTTTATCTTATTCCCTTGACGGACGCTGGCACCCTTTTGCCACAACACTATTGATTTATGGGGTATTGTTGGAGGTAGAAGACCAACGAGCTTCCCAGGTGCTAACTTATGCTCAAAAAGTTTTGAATCAATGGGCTAGTAACATATCAAAGGCGGCAGATAGAGAGTTTTTCTTAAAACAAATTCCAAATAATCGCAAAATTTTGACATTGCTTGAGAATACTTAGCTTTTGGTTTTAACCTCATATACAAAATAAATAGAAGAAGGTTTTACAAAATTTAACTCAATGATGATGTAGTCCAATGAGGTTGCCAAGAGCATGAATTTTATCAACGGCCGTTTATTAACCAAAAACCCTGCTGATCGATATCAGAATGCAAAGCTTTGTTTAGAGGCAATTAATCATGCTCAGGGTGGAATTTTGTCCTATTACGTCTTATATTTTCGCTTTTTGTGTAGAATAGGGGCGGGGAGGCATGTTTAGCTAATATTTTTGCGTAAAGCT
>JANQSK010000184.1 GCA_028284105.1 Anaerolineae bacterium | reverse complement strand
CAGCCATTCGTGCTAAGAAGCCGGAGACCAAACTATACGCAGCCGAAGTGGAAACGGCCGCTCCTTTAGCTGCCTCATTAACAGCTGGGAAACCGGTACAGGTCGACTACACGCCCACGTTTGTTGACGGTATCGGAGGTAAAAGTGTTTTAGACGAAATGTGGCCTATTGTTAGCTCCCTGTTGGATGGATCATTAGTGATGTCGATAGATGCTGTGTCTAACGCATTAAAGTTGATGCTTGAGCGAAACCGCGTTCTTGCAGAAGGGGCAGGAGCAACGCCAGTTGCGGCTGCACTGGCTGGCAAAGCGGGCAAAGGCAAGGTCGTTTGTGTGGTTTCAGGCGGCAACATTGATATTGAAAAATTGACAAAATTATTTCAAAATAATCAAAATTAGATATCTAATTTGAAATTTCCGTTTTCTTTTGTGTGTTTTTTATGGATTGATAGGCATTGCTAGTTATTTGGAACAATGCCTACCTTATTTTGAATCAATTACATGCTTGAAGTGCCATTATAATCTGCTGAACTGTAATTTAATGGAAAGTATCCTCCAGGCACTTGAATAATTACAGTCCCACCTGAAGGACTGGTCAAATTAATCCAATGCGTCCAATCTGATGCAGGGTAACTTGCATTAATAATAGCCGGTGTAATATCTCCTGAAATAAAAATTTTCATTGATGCAATATTATTTAAGTTAGCAAAATCTAACCCTAATATTGCAGCTCCTGTCCCGTTTCCTTGTTGAAGCCATGCTTTTGTAATATATGGACCGCGTGGTGTAGGGTTTATATCTACATTGAATTGAGTTAATTGAATGTTGTGATAAGAACTGTTTTCTGAGGTATGAGGTAGTATTTGCGCGGCCCCAATAGGTGTAGAACTGTCTCGCAATTGATAAACGTTTGGAGGTGTACCAGGAGCATGATAGAGAGGGATCCGTTGGCCTGTTGCTAAGGGGTTTCCGCTGTGAGTGGAGATTAACTGGTAAACAATTTCCTCATTAGGTGAATCAGAATTCGGAGCGTTGACATAAAAATATCCGCTCATCAATGAACGACTAGCACTATCATGACCAGCTTCCATAACCATTGTAAATTCCATTGATTCTAAAGTGACATCATGATAGGTTCTATAACCATGGCCCGTGGTGACCTCATTGTAAAGTTGAATAGCTTCAAGTTGAATTCCACCGTTCTTTAATCGATATTGTATTTCAGTCGTTGTTTCTGTTTGATTTAAACTGCGAGGGATTGAATCTTGAACAGTTTCAAGTTCAATAGGATTAGGAGTCGCGTTTTGATCGGGAGCAATATCGGGCAAGCTAAGTTGGTATATTGTCGACCCCTCATCTGCACCCATATAAAAGCGGCTGGGAAATAATGAGGCATTATCAGAAGTGATTCTTACTAAACTTCTTTCACCCGAGGTGCCTAAAATTGATTGTAAACTATCAGCTTCATCGTTTGATAATGTAGCTAGAAATTGTTCAGGGTCAGCCTTGAACGCAGCTAATTTATCTGGATCATTTGCAAATTCAGTCATTATTTTTGATAAACTTTGATGGGTAGACATTTTCTCTCCTTTTGGCAACCATTTAGAATATCGATCTAAAATAAAAATGTTGAAAATCTGCCCAATTTTTGCGCATTGGAAGTGCTAATAATTTAATGAATAGATTGGACACAGCATTGTTTTTAAATTATAGAAGAAATTATTTAGAGGCGATGCTAACAAGGGATACAAAACTGGTACAAAATTCTTTGTCCCTATTTTTAGGGACAAAGAATCGTGCCATTAGGGGATACACGGCCGTTTCCATCCCATCTACAATAATAGCAGAGAGAGGAGTGCGGATGTGAGACGTCCGCCGACGTTCAAAATGGCTGAGCTGAACACCCCCCAATTTGAAAAAAGCGTGGATCTGACTGAGATGCGCTGCCCCAATTTAATCATTGCTGTCATTCATGAACTGAAACAGATGCCACAAGGTCATATCTTGCAGGTAATTGCTGCTGATCTCAATGCACCGTCAAACATTGCAGCATGGTGTCGCCAAAGTGGACACCCTTTGCTGGAGATGTATGAGGAAAACGGCCGTTTTGTCTTTTTCTTGCAGCGTCTGGCCCAAGCATCTGATGCAACCCCCTCTTTTCAGAATTTAGTGGATGGTGAATAGTGCGTTGTGGATAGTAAGTTGCTTACTAATCACTAACCATTAGCCACTAGCCACTCCACCGGAGGTTCTATGATCCCAGCTGAATCGATCGAAGTTCGACCCACGAACTACGGTTTTGTGATCGACAATCGAAAATGTATCGGTTGTCACGCCTGTTCAACGGCATGCAAAGCTGAAAACGAAGTCCCACTCGGGGTGTATCGTACTTGGGTCAAATATGTGGAAACAGGGGCTTATCCTGACACGCGTCGCCATTTTCAGGTGACCCGCTGTAACCACTGTGCCAACCCCCCTTGTGCACGAATCTGCCCCACGGAAGCGATGTACCAACGGGAAGACGGCATTGTCGAGTTTGATAACTCTGTTTGCATCGGCTGTAAAGCGTGCATGCAGGCTTGTCCTTATGATGCCATCTACATTGACCCAGATTCAGGAACGGCGGCCAAATGCCACTACTGCGCCCACCGTACAGATATTGGTCTTGAACCGGCCTGTGTCGTTGTGTGTCCAGAACATGCCATCATCTCCGGTGATATGAACGACCCATCAACAGAAATCAGCCAACTGCTTGCTCGCCAAGATGTGACAGTGCGCAAGCCAGAACAGGGCACCGCACCGAAGCTGTTTTACATTGAAGGGAATGATGTTGTGATGCATCCTACTGCTACTGAACGCACTCCTGAAACGTTTATGTGGGCAGATGTGATTCCTTTGCATGGCGATGAGCGACAGGGGGGCACCGCGAACGAGAGACAGAGCGATTCGGCTCAATATGGAGGCTCTCGTACAATCGCTTCTCGCTCCCTCGCAGCTTCGGGTGTTGGCATTAAAGAGCCCCAACCTCAGGGGCAACCCTCTAATGGTCCGATTCAATTTGGGTCCTCGATGGCCGAGCATATGGTTCAGGTTGGCTACAATGCACAGCATAAAGTGCCATGGCATTGGCCTGTCCCTGCTTATTTGGTTACCAAGGGGATTGGCTCAGGCATCTTTATGTTGCTTACCCTGGTATTGGGCTTTAGTGGATTTAATGTCGGTGGATTAACGGCCGTTATTGGTGGATTTGTTTCGCTTCTCTTTATCGGCATCACCACAGCTTTGTTGGTGTTTGACCTCGAAAAACCAGAACGATTCTTATACATCATTGCTCGACCCCAGTGGAAAAGCTGGTTGGCCAGAGGGGCTTACGTCCTTATTGGTTTCACAGTGATTGCTGGGCTTTGGTGGTTGATAGAACTTATCGCCTTAAATGGCAGCCGAGATGCTGAACAGTTTTCGGAAGCATTACGACCTTGGCTCATGCTCATCGGTTTTCCTTTTGCCGTGATGACCGCCATTTACACCGCATTTCTTTTTGCACAGGCTGAAGGGCGTGACTTGTGGCAAAGTCCGCTTTTGCCATTCCATTTGATCGTGCAAGCGTTTATGGCCGGTAGCGGTATGATGCTTTTCCTTGATTGGTTGTTTACTGGAATCCCACGTCAAGTTAGTAACTTCATGCTGGTCGCTTTTGTAATTTCACTCATTATTGACCTGTTTGTTACGCTCGTAGGTGAGTTCTCAATCCCGCATGCCAGTGAAGTGGCTGCCAGAGCGGCAAAGGATATTTGGAACGGCCGTTATAAAAACCACTTTTGGTGGGGATCAATCGGGTTGGGTCATGTCTTCCCAATTATTTGCATCATTTTAGGCATCATGTCTGGCAACCTTGTCTTTGGTGCCGTTGCCGGGTTAGCGTCAATTGTCGGTCTTTACTT
>JANQSK010000159.1 GCA_028284105.1 Anaerolineae bacterium | reverse complement strand
GTGGGCTGAGTTTGTTGCTTCAGTTGATGAATCTCTATTGGATTATGTTGCTATTAGTACAGGGACTGGCCAAGCAGATGAGGAAAAACTAGCTAGCTTGCTTAAAAAGTTTCCACAACTCTCAACAATCTGTGTTGACGTGGCAAATGGTTATTCGGAGCATTTTGTAAACTTTGTGAAGAAAATCCGAGATAAGCATCCAGATAAAATTATTTGGGCTGGGAATGTTGTGACTGGTGAGATGGTTGAGGAACTGCTATTAGGTGGCGCTGATGTCATTAAAGTTGGTATTGGGCCTGGATCTGTATGTACAACGCGCGTCAAGACAGGTGTTGGTTATCCTCAGCTATCCGCCATTATTGAGTGTGCTGATGCAGCTCATGGATTAGGGGGACAAATTATCTCAGACGGGGGTTGTAAAGTGCCTGGGGACGTTGCTAAAGCGTTTGGTGCAGGGGCTGATTTTGTCATGTTAGGAGGTATGTTCGCTGGGCATGACGAGAGCGGTGGTGAAATGGTTGAGATTGATGGCAAACAGTTCCGTCAATTTTATGGAATGAGCTCTAAAACTGCGATGGATAAATATGCTGGCGGTGTAGCTAACTACCGTGCATCCGAAGGGAAAACTGTGACGATTCCTTATCGAGGATCCGTCGATGCAACAGTGCTAGATATTTTAGGAGGCATTCGATCAACGTGTACTTATGTTGGTGCACAGCGATTGAAAGAGCTGACTAAGCGGACCACTTTTATTCAAGTCCAAGAGCAGCACAATGAGGTTTTCTCAAAGTGAGAGTGGTATGTTGTCAATGAGACGCGTGTTGCCAAAGTATACGGCCGTTGACAACAACACCTCACCATCTTCAATCGTTTCTAACTCTTCAAGTGAACGACCGTTTGCTACGGAGACATAATCAATTTTGGCAAGCGGTTGTTGTTCAATTAGCTTCTTCATCAAATGCCGCACCTCTGCGGCATTTTTTTCGCCTTTAAGAATTAAATTTTTTCCCTCAGTTAACGCTTGAAAAAGAACATGGGCTTGGTTGCGCTCATCTTTAGAGAGATAAGCATTGCGAGAACTCATGGCAAGCCCATCAGCTTCACGAACTGTCGGGCAAATAACTAAATTCAAATTAAAGTTAAGGTCTTCAACTAACTGTTTGAGCACAATCGTTTGTTGAGCGTCTTTTTGACCAAAATATGCGTTTGTGGGCTGTGCAATATTGAAGAGCTTGGTCACAACGGTAGCGACACCGCCAAAATGGGTGGGGCGGGAAGCGCCTTCCAGTTGTTTTGTGATGACGTTGACAGAAACGGCCGTTTGAAACCCATCTGGATATATTTCACTGTCTTGTGGCACAAACACCACATCACAACCTGCCTCTTTTAGCAAGTCAAGATCACGTTTCAAGCTACGAGGATAACTGCTTAAATCTTCCCCTTCTGCAAATTGAGTCGGGTTAACAAAAATGGTGGCCATGACTCGATCATTTTCAGTTCTTGCTTTTTGCACCAAAGAAAGATGTCCTTGATGAAGGTATCCCATGGTTGGAACAAGCCCCCAACTCAAAGTTGGATCTGCCCATCTTGATTGTCGAATTTCAGAGATAGAATTGAAAACGTCCATATTATCCTTCAACAAAAATGCCGAAGCGTTCTAAAAAGGCGTCTAATTCTTCCCGCTTAATTTTGTAAACATGCTCTTCCCCTGGGAAAGAGCGATTTTGGACATCTTCAACATATTGCTGCATGGCATTGATAGTGATATCCCCAACCTCAGCATATCGTTTCACAAAACGGGGTAAATACTTTTCGCTCATGCCTAGCATATCTTGATAGACCAAAACTTGGCCATCACAACCGGCACCTGCTCCGATTCCAATGGTTGGGATGGATAATGCTGTGCTGATTTTCTCAGCAATTTTTGCTGGGACTGCTTCTAAGACAATTGAGAAACATCCAGCTTCTTGGAGTGCGAGGGCATCTTGAAGGAGACGTTCGGCGTCAACGGCTGTTTGTCCTTGGACTTTAAATCCACCAAGCTTCGATATGCGCTGAGGGGTTAAGCCGATGTGCCCCATGACTGGGATTCCTGCTTGAACCAACACTTCAACCGTTATTGCTACTTCTCGCCCACCTTCAAGCTTGACGGCATGCATGCCTCCCTCTTTCAAATGGCGACCTGCATTGCGTAATGCTTCTGACGCATCAACATAGGACATAAATGGTAAATCGCCGACGAGAAACGGCCGTTTTGCGCCTCGGGCCACTGCTTTGGCGTGATGAATCATCTCATCCATGGTAACTGAAACGGTAGACTCATACCCAAGCATTACCATGCCTAAAGAATCACCTACTAAAATCATGTCTACATCAGTCTGATCAATTAAAGAAGCGGCCGTATAATCATAGGCCGTCACCATGGTAATAGGGACGCCTTCATCTTTGCGCTTTTGGATATCCAAAATTGATACTTTTTTTGTCATCTTGCAACCTTCTTGATTGGGAACGCTCCTTTATGTGAAAATTAAGAAGTATCTTGAAAAAATGGCAAAATTCTGAGTTTCACCGAGTAAATTTCACATATATGACCTGTTTGATTTCAAGATATTTTCTGAAAATTACACAAAATAGAGCTGTAAAAATCTACTTATTTATTTGACACCTTAAATGATATGGTTAAACATAAATTTTGCGTTAATAGCGCTAATTTCCCACTTCAATAATGCAAATAGATTAAGCTATTTGACCATTTTTCAACAATAGGTATCTCTTGCCTTTATTTGTGACTATTCTCCTAATTTCCTAACGAAATATTGAAGGATAATAGGACCTACGTGAACGGATCAAGCAACATCTGTCCGTTTCCCTAGCAGAGTAAGCAAAAGGAAAAATAATAATGGGTGGTTTAATCGTGTTAATGCTCGTAACGACATTAATTATCACCTTTCTTATTGGGCCTGAGAAATCTTTGTAAGCTACATCGTTCCAGTTCGTCTCAACCGCAATAAAAAACACCTAACTAGGTGCGAATAATTGAATAATCGTTAAAATGGGTTCATGCCTTCTCAATTGTTAAACCCAAGAAATGTACGGATGCCAGAACTACTCGATGGGTTCTGGTTTAACCAAGTGATGCCCTTAAAAAAGAGCCATCTTCGGGGTCAAATCGTATTGATTGATTTTTGGGATTATACCTGTGTGAATTGCATTCGAACATTGCCATATTTAGTCGAATGGCATAAAAGATATGCTGACAAAGGCTTAAAAATCATTGGGATTCATACCCCAGAATTTAAGTTTTCTCAGACAAAAATGCACGTCCAAAATGCGATTGATATGTATCGATTGCAATACCCCATTTTGCTCGATAATGAGTATCAAAATTGGAGCCAATTTGCTATAAAAGCGTGGCCAACGAAGCTCTTAATTGACCAAGATGGCTATATTCGGTATCAAATTCAAGGGGAAGGGGGATACCAGCAAACGGAAAGAGCCATTCAAGAATTGCTTCGTTTGAATAATCCAAATGTAGCCTTACCAGCCTTATTGCCTCCTTTAAGAGACGAAGATCAGTCGGGTGCTGTTTGTTATCGACCAACCCCTGAGCTCTTTGCAGGTTATCAGGGAGGTGGTCTTTTTGGAGGGGGTTTAGGGAATAGTTCCGGCTATATGCCTGATCAAACCGTACTCTATCAATTTCCTCCCTTTAAGGAACAAACTGCGGGCCATTTTTATTTAGACGGTGCTTGGAGGGCTGGCCCAGAAGCTATTTCATATAGTGGGAAGAGCGGGGGGCGCATTCAACTCAAGTATGAAGCTGCCACAATTAATGCAGTACTTACACCTTCAGCTGATCAGGTGGAGCTGACGTTGGGATTGCGACCCACAGAAGATCCACCCATTGTATGGATTAAACAAAATGGGAAGTGGCTCGATCAATTTAACGCTGGTGAAGATGTGTTGTTTGATGAAAACGGCCGTTCTTATTTGAATATCTCACATCCTAAAATGTATCAACTCGTTAAAAATCAGACCTTTTCAATGAATCATCTTGAATTAACATTTCAAGCAATGGGATTAGCCGTGTTTTCTTTTTCATTCACTGCTTGTGTCGTTGGACATGGGGATGATGGGAAAGAAACGTTCACCATCAAGTAGAAACAAAAAAAGGCTCATAACGAGCCTTTTTTAGAATTATTGCTATCAACAGTTTGTAAACACAAATTGCCGTTTGGTCTAGCTATTTGAAACGGTATCAAATTAACTAGCTAAAGATTTGTTGTTGATGGATACTGATTGCCATTCAAAGCCAATGTACCCATATGTGTTCATTGTTTTCTTTGCGACGATATGTTTTGCATCTCGTTCATCCTTTGCAAAAACTGTCGCTCCAACACCTAAATCTGTGCTATATCGGCCGTCTGGGTGCTTCGCCACATAACGACCACTGACGCGGAATTCTTTATACATCACATCACCTCTGCTAACTCTTTATTGCACAACCCAGTTTTGTTTTTTTGGCGTGTGATTACAACTGTTGAGTGGGATTTATGCGCGTGCAGGGTTACAAAAGTGGAGCGGTGTTCTCGTAAAGATTTTTGAATGAACCTGCGACAGGCAACTACCTTATCAACACTGTAAAATATTTTTTTGCTAAACACAACCAAATGGTAACAAAGTACTGGTCTTTCTAATTATAATTGATTGTGCAATGTTTCACAAGAGGAATTAAACACTATTTTCGTTAAATTTTTATTAATATCCTCGTTGAATATTAACGATATTCAAAAGGGGTTGCTGATTTAGCCAGCGGTTCACATTTTCATAAAAGAAACGCGTATATTCAATTTCCCAATTGATGATTGTGTCAGAAATGTGAGGCGAAATAATGAGGTTTGGTGCATCCCATAGGGGGCTGGCTTCAGGAAGGGGTTCCTGAGCAAACACATCGCTATAGGCACCCGCAATAGATTTGTTTTTTAAGGCATCGAGAAGTGCGTCTTCATCAACCACGCCTCCTCTGGCCGTATTGATGAGTAGTGCATGATTTGGAAGCAGCGCAAACGATTCCTTATCGATCATGTGCTTGGTTTGTGGTGTGAAAGGAACATGTAAACAAAGATAATCGGCCAATGGCAAGACGTCTTTGAGCTGGGTGGGAGGCAAGAGCCGATCCACATTGGGGACTGGGGTTTGATTGTTTCGAATGCCAATGACTGTCATTCCAAATTGCTTGCATCGTTCAGCGACCTTTTTGCCTATGTGCCCAAGCCCCACAACAACGGCCGTTTTTCCCTTTACGCTCGGATAAGTCCACTGTTTCCAAATCCGCTTTTTTTGTTGTTCAATGGCACGAGGGAATCCAAAATTGAGCATTAAAAGCGCGCCCATCACCGTTTCAGCCATATTATCTGCCAAGACACCTGATGTGTTGGTGAATACGGCCGTTGCTTCATCAAGCGGCATAAGATGATCAAATCCTGCCCCTCCAATTTGAACCCATTTGACAGAAGGGAACATAATCGCTTGACGCTGAATATCATGAGAAATGTCCGCACTTTTCCAACTATAAATAATTGAAGGTTGAAATTGCTCAACCGTTGACATCACTGTTTCAGAACTACGACACAATTGAATAGGTAGGTCAGGAAAAGTTGAAATAAGCTCGTCGTAATAGCTATCGGGATCGTCATGCAAGACAAGTAAGCGTTCATCATTCGCTTGGGTCATACTTTGTGTCCTTTTGAACTTAGATTAGTGATTTCGCTTTGTGTCCCGCTTGGCCGAGGCGAGAAAGCCAGCGGTCAATCCCCGCGGCAGTCCGTTTGCGAACTTCTGGATCAACACCTGCTCGCGTTTTAATAGATATTTTCATTTGCTGAATGGCCTCAGGGGAAAGTCGTGGTGTGCGTTGAGTATTGCGAATGAGAACACCAATGCCAAATTGCTCAACAACATCAAACAGTGTTACAAATCGTATGATGGCATCAAAGTTTCCTTGGAGCTGGGCTAGTGAAAACGCTTCTAAAAGTAAGATGTAAGGGGCATTGGGTGGAAATTCATTGCTTTCGGTAGAAGAATTTGGGGCTGTGCTTTGTAAAAACTGAATCCAATTGGATTCAAGCATGGGCACTGTGATGGCGTGGTCAAATTGGAGTTGAACAACGGCCGTTTCACCAACCATCATGCGCTGATAGGCTAGGCGATCAAAGTAATTCGTTTCTTGGGTACGGGTCAACTTAAACAGATTCCAACCTTCTTCCCCTTCAGTCACAATAGCATCTGTGGGATTGCCAAGCCGCATATCCTCACCGGAGAATTGATAGATTTTGGGTGGGATGAGATAACTGTCAAGCTGCGCAAATTCGTATTGATTGGATGTGCCTAACACTAAAATGCCGTGCTTTGCAAGGTCAGGTAGCGTCGGTGAATAGCCCGTCATTTCAACTTCGTCTGCAAAAAGAATACGCATTGGCAACAGCCTGTTTTTTATAAATTGAGACAAATCTTGGCTATTGAATCCGTGTGCTTCAACATCCCAATTGAAAAAATAGAGGAGTTCTGTCCACTTGCGAACAGATAATAAACTGATTGGCATGCCGCAAAAGAAGCGCTTTTGTAAAGTGTAGGTCGTGCCGTCCGTTTTGTGCATTGTGGCTTGAATATTGTCTGGTAAGCCATGCAAGGTTCTTAAAACGGTATCAATTAAGTAAAGGAATGTGGTTTTGCCTGTGCCAGGGATGCCGCTAATGATGATGGGGGGGACAGGATCAACGGCCGTTTCATTGTTTTCGCCATCAATTTTGTTCTTGCGACCAAAGAAGCGACCTAGAAGAGAGGAACGGCCGTTTTCTTGTTTATTATGATCTTGTCGAGAAAGAAATTCAGCAATGAGGTCAACAATTTCGCGATGATTATCATTAAACTTGGTTGGATCTAATCCCCCCTCGTTTGCTTTCTCAATAATTTGTTGCCAGATTTGGTTGGCTAGTGCGCTTGGTTGTGTCATTGCGGCGTACTTTAGCTGATTCAGCTAAAACGACAACTTAATATCGGCACCTCTTGCCAAATTCAAATAAATAGACATAATATTTTTAAGTTGAGGAAGAATCATGGAAAAAATAAGCCGTTATCGCA
>JANQSK010000154.1 GCA_028284105.1 Anaerolineae bacterium | reverse complement strand
ACAAGCTTTGGAACCAGGTGGAACCTTCCTCTTCCCAGTAACTGACAACGCTTCTCAAATTGCTGACATCATGGTTGAAGCTTTGGATGCGATTTACTTGAACGTTTCACGAGCTGAAGATATCTTGCCTGCAGCAAACGATGCGGTTAACGCAACGTTTGACAACTAACGGCCGTTATCATACAGCTTAGATAGTTAGAATGAAGTGATAAGTAAAAAGTGAAAAGTTCTGCTTTTTACTTATCACTTTTTAGTAAACGGAATGAAGGCCTTAAATCTTGAACCCCTTTTTCCGTTTATCTTTTTTCTTTAGACTCAAACGATTAGGATGAAAAATGCGCTGGATAGGAATTTGGGCACTTTTAGGGGTGCTTTTACTTAGTGCGTGCCAAATTGACAATTCAAGCAACGGGGTTGAAACGGAAGGGGTGGCTGTTTCGATGAAAACGGCCGTTTATAACGAACAGCAATGCGCTGGGAAATTCGTTTCACACGAGCTAAACCATATCACACGAAATGCTATTGAACCCATCGACATGTACGATAGCAATGGTGCTGGTTTAGCCATTAACGACCTCGACAACGATGGCGATCTCGATATCGTCTTGGCCAACTTAGCTGGTGAAAACGCCATATTTTGGAATGAAGGGGGCCTCCAATTTAATCGGGAGCCATTCCCACATGGTACTTCACGTGCTGTTTCAATTTTAGATCTCAACAATGACGGGTTTAACGATATCGTCTTTACCATGCGTGTCGGTGACCCATTGCTTTGGCAACACACAGGGGAAACATCCGGTTTTCCTTTTGAACAATCAGCGATTCCTGGTGTTGATGAGTTTGCTTACGCCATCAATTGGGGTGATTTAGATCAAGATGGGGACCTAGACATTGTCACAGGCTCCTATGACACATCTCTAGAAAAAGAGCTACGCGATTCATTCATGTTTGGCCCTGGGGCAGGTGTTTTTGTTTTTACCAATGAAAATGGTGAATTCACAAGTGAACGCCTAGCAGAAACATCACAAGCTTTAGCAATTCAACTCTTAGACATTAATCAAGATGGTCTCCAAGACATTCTTGTTGGAAATGATTTCATCACGGTTCGTGACAACTACTGGCTTGCAAAAGAAGGCGGTGGCTGGGAAGCTGCCGAACCGTTTAACACAACAACTGAAAATACAATGAGTTTTGACGTGGGTGACGTCAACAATGATGGTGTTATGGAGCTCTTTGCAGCTGACATGCATCCATTTGCAGATGATGAAGAAACCAATGCAGCATGGACCCCTGTCATGGAACTCATGATGGCTGCTCATACACCTGTCGAAGGCGACCCTCAAATCAATGCCAATGTGCTTCAAGTCCGCGATAGCTCTGGCCAATTTGTTAATTCGGCACCAGACATGGGCATCGATGCAACAGGTTGGAGCTGGTCAACTAAGTTTGGCGATTTAGATCATGACGGATATCTGGACCTCTACAGTGTGAACGGAATGGCTTCTTTTGAAACATTTGGCCACCTTCCAGACTACACTTTGGTCGAAGAAAACCAAGCCCTCAAGAACGATGGTAACGGTAATTTTAATGCGATGCCTGATTGGGGTCTCAACAAAACAGCTGGCGGTCGCGGTATGAGCATGGGTGATTTAGATAATGACGGTGATTTAGATATCGTTGTCAATAACTTGCTCGATAAAGCATACGTTTTGGAAAACCAACTCTGCGGTGGGGACAGTCTTCTAGTGGATTTGAAATGGAGCGACAGCCAAAATATTGCGGCAGTCGGTGCAACAGTCACGTTAGTCACCGCCGACAATACGCTTATTCGTGACGTCCGTGTAAACAGCGGGTACCTCTCAGGGGATCCAAGCCGTTTGCATTTTGGATTTCCCGAAAATAGCGAATTAACCTCTTTAATTATTGAATGGCCTGATGGCGAACAAACAACAATCAATGGCATAGAAGCCAATCAAATTATTGAAATTGAAAGGAATTCAGAATCATAAAAAGCGATCCTGAACATAATAGGTGTTGATATGGCAAAAATCACATTCATAGGCGCAGGCAGTACCGTTTTCGCTAAAAATTTAATGGGTGACATTCTTAGTTATCCCGAGCTGAGTAACTCGACTCTCGTATTACACGACATTGACGAACAACGTTTGGAAACGTCCAGAATCGTAGCCCACAAAGTAGCTGAAGCCTTAGGAGTTAACCCAAAAATTGAAGCAACTTTAGATCGTCGTGAATCATTAGATGGTTCTGATTATGCAATTGGAATGTTTCAAATCGCGGGCTATGAACCTGGGACAACGACCGATTTTGAAATTCCCAAGAAATATGGCCTTCGTCAAACGATTGCGGACACCTTAGGGATTGGGGGAATTATGCGTGGGTTACGCACGATTCCGGTCATGCTTGATATGTGTCGTGACATGGAAGAACTTTGCCCAGATGTCACCTTTTTGCAATATGTGAATCCAATGGTAATGAATTGTTGGGCAGTTAACCGCGCCACAAAAATCAATACGGTAGGGTTATGTCACAGCGTACCCCACACCGCTGAAGCGCTTGCCCACGATATTGGGGTGCCAATTGATGAAGTCAACTATGTTGTGGCCGGTATTAACCATATGGCGTTTTTCCTCAAGTATGAGCGAGATGGGGTTGATCTTTACCCGAAAATCCGTGAATTTATGCATGCCCGCGAAAAAGATGGCAATTGGCCCATTCGTTTCTCCGACAGCGAAATGGTTGATCATGTGCGCTATGAGATGTGTAAACGGTTAGGGTATTTTGTCACCGAATCAAGTGAACATTTCAGCGAGTATGTTCCATGGTTCATTAAACGAGATCGCCCTGATCTACTTGAAGAGTTTAGCATTCCGTTAGACGAGTACATTACGCGTTGCGTACGACAAATTGCCAATTGGGATGGTTTACGATCTGAGCTTGAAAAGCCAGATTCAAAAATTCAGGTCATGAAAAGCGTTGAATATGGCTCTCAAATCATTCACGCGATGGAAACTGGCCAGACACAGTTGATATACGGTAATGTACCCAATGACAACATCATTACCAATCTACCTGATGGCGTGCCTGTTGAAGTTCCCTGTCTGGTTGACAAAAATGGTATTCAACCAACCGTTATCGGTGAAATCCCTCCTCACCTAGCCGCACTCATGCAAACGAACATTAATGTACAATCACTGACGGTTGAAGCCGCTTTGACAGGTAAGCGAGAGCACATCTATCATGCAGCGATGCTTGATCCCCACACAGCAGCAGAGCTTTCCTTAGATCAAATTTGGTCCTTGGTTGATGATTTAATCGAAGCGCACGGTGATTGGCTCCCTGAATATCACTAATCCCACCCTTATCACAGCTTAAATTTATGAGCGCAAAGAAATCATTCTTTGCGCTCTTTTTGTTCTGAGAGTACATTTATTTTTTAGTCGATCAATCTAAAAGGTACTTTTTTGAATCACCAAGATCATGTCCGACTTATTCAAGATGGTATCCCTCATGCGCATTCACGTTGGGGTGATTTTGGGTCGGGTCGTGGGGCGTTTACGCTCGCTCTGGCAGAACTTTTAGGTGACCAAGGTCAAATATTTTCAGTTGACCAAGATCGATGGGCACTGCGACAGCAAAAGCAGGAACTCAACGGCCGTTTCCCTCAAACCAACATCTCCTATTTCAAAACAAGTTACACCAAACCGATCAAAAACCTTCCACCACTCGATGGCATCGTTATGGCCAATACGCTTCATTTTCATCAAGGAAATAAACGAATTGAGTTGTTGCGGTTGATCAAGGGATATTTAAAAGAAAACGGCCGTTTAATTGTTGTTGAATACGACACCAATCGAGGGAATCGTTGGGTGCCTCATCCAATGACATTTCAAACGTGGCAAAGCATTGCCCAAGTCGCTGGATTTTCTCAGACAACCTTATTGGCCACACACCCAAGCAGCTTCCTTGGTCGGTTTTTTAGCGCCGTCAGTATTGTGTAGCTAAATTTTTGTTGTCACAATGGTTTAGATACGTTACTATTCATTTAGTTGGCTCCATTTTGAGGCAACCATTTAAAAACCGAAATTACAGTAGGTACAAGACCTCTACATTGACGTCTGTTTAATGGGGGAAGCTGGTGAAAATCCAGCACTGTCCCGCAACGGTAATTGCACATCTAAATTTAAAGTGCATAAGTCCGATTACCCGCCTCCTGTTTTGTTCGTATTCATCTTCGTGGATAAAGGTGAGCGAGCCATGAAACTTGTTTTGTCATGACTTGCCCACAAATGTGGGCTTTTTTTTTGCAGTTTTGTTTTAACGGCCGTTCCTTATCATCCAACGAAAATATTTGGAGAACTATCATGTCAAAACGCTTGCTTATCCTTTTAATAGCCTTACTCTTCTTGATGGCTGCCTGTGGGTCTGAAACAGCTGACCCAGAGCCTGAGCCAGAAACGGCCGTATCTACTGACGAACAAACAGAAGAAGAGCCAGAACCAACACCCGAGCCTGAACCAACTGAGGAACCAGAGCCTACTGCTGAGCCAGAACCAACCGCAGAGCCTGAGCCAGAACCAGAACCAACTGAAGAGCCTATTGAAGAACCAATGGCTGAGGCCCCAACAGCGAATCTCACAGAAGGGTGTGTAAATGACTACCAAGAAGGTGTCGATTATTTCCCTGAGAAAACCGAAACTGTCTACACATCTGGTTTTACCGTTGACTATTTCAATAACTACAAAGTAGTCACCGTGCCTGTCCCATTTGCAGGAGCCGAAGCGGCTGAAACCTACGTCTTGGTTCAATGTGGCACCCCTGCCCCCGAAGGTTTTGAAGATGCTACAGTTGTTGAAGTCCCTGTTAACCGCATGATTTCTATGTCAACGACATACCTTCCTCACATCGTGAACTTAGGGTTGGTCGATAACCTGATCGCAGTAGATAATGCTGGATTTATTACCTCTGAAGTCATCCGTGCAAAATTTGATGCTGGCGAATTAGGAGAAATTGGTTCAGGGGCCGAAACCAATGTTGAAGTAGCGCTTGATCTTGAACCAGATTTGGTGATGACATTTGCAAGCGGATTTGATGATTTTGATTCTCACCCCGTTCTTCGCCAAGCCGGCATCCCAGTAGCAATCAACGCTGACTTTTTGGATACAAATCCATTAGGCCAAGCTGAATGGGGTAAATTCCTTGCCGTCTTCTTCAATCGTGAAGCTGATAGTGAAGCATGGTTCAGTGAAGTTGAAGATGTTTATGATACATTGGCCACAACAGTAGCCATCAGTGACATTGAACGACCAACCATCTTTAGCCAAACTCCATTTGATGGCACGTGGTATGCCCCTGGTGGTGCTAGCTATGCAGCCGCAATGTTTGCCAATGCTGGGGCTGATTATGTCTTTGCCGAGGATGAAACGACTGGCAGTATGTTCCTAGACTTCGAATCTGTATTTGAAGCTGCCGCTGAAGCCGATTACTGGTTAGATATTGGCTTCTTTGGCACCTTGGAAGATTTAGCTGCTGCAGATGAACGTTACGCAGAATTTGCGGCCTTCCAAAATGGGAATGTTTACAACAATGATTTACGGTCCAACGAATTTGGTGGTAACGACTTCTTTGAAAGTGGGTCAGCTAACCCACATCTTGTTTTGGCTGACTTAATCAAGATTTTCCATCCGGAATTGGTTCCCGACCATGAGTTTGTTTATTATCGCA
>JANQSK010000125.1 GCA_028284105.1 Anaerolineae bacterium | reverse complement strand
GAAGCCGATTACAGCGAGGAAGACGAAGTTTAATGAGTGAATATATTCTCGTTAGTGTGGCTTGGCCTTATGCCAATAGAGATATCCTTCAAGGGAATGTCACCGGCTCTTATTTACCTGCTGACATTTATGCGCGCTTCCATCGTTTAAAAGGAAACCACGTCTTGATGGTGTCGGGTTCAGATAGCCACGGCACGCCGGTAACGGTTAAAGCAGATGAGCAGGGAAAAACCGCTCGTGAAGTGTTTGAACATTATCACGAACGATTTATGGACGTGTTTCAAGGACTTGGGCTCACCTACGATCTGTTTACCCACACTGATACTGAGAATCATCACAAAGTATCGCAAGATGTCTTTCTTACTTTAAAGAAAAACGGCTATATCTACACCAAAGTCACGCAACAGATGTATTCAGTGGCTTCAGACAAGTTTTTGCCTGATCGCTATGTCGAAGGAACCTGCCCTAACTGCGGATACACCCGTGCCCGTGGGGACCAATGCGACAACTGCAACACCCTCTTTGAAAGTGCTGCCGAACTTATCAATCCAGTGAGTAAGCTTGATAATTCAGCGCTAGAACTGCGCGACACCGAGCACTTCTTTATTGATTTGCCTAAAATCGCTGAAGCCGGTCTTAACGAGTGGATCAAGAAAGACAAAGAACATTGGCGCCCCCAAGTGATCAACTTTGCCCAAAACTTTGTGCTAGAACAAGGACTCATCGGTCGTGCCGTCTCCCGCGATATGGATTGGGGTATCCCAATGCCGGTCGAAGGGTATGATGGCAAAGTGATGTACGTCTGGTTTGAAGCGGTGATTGGGTATCTTTCAGCAACGATTGAATGGGCCAAAAACAACGGCGACCCAGAAGCCTGGCGCAACTGGTGGCAAGGGGATAATGCTCGCACTGTTTACTTCATTGGGAAGGATAATATTCCTTTCCATACCATTATGTGGCCAGCTCAATTGCTTGGGGCGCATGGTTTGTACAGCGAAGAAAATGGTGACAAGGTTTTAAATCTACCTTATGACGTGCCTGCTAATGAGTTTATGAACATGGAAGGGCGAAAAATCAGCGGCAGCATGAATTGGGGCGTTTGGATGGTCGATGCACTTGAACGGCATGATCCCGATCCGTTGCGCTACTATTTAACGGCCGTTATGCCCGAAACCCGTGACTCTGACTGGAGCTGGCAAGGCTATGTCGATCGCAACAACAGCGAACTTGTGGCAAACTGGGGCAATCTTGTCAACCGCGTCCTCAACATGACAAAACGGTATTTCAAAGGTGTTGTTCCAGACCCTGGCACATTAACTGAAAAAGACACGGCTCTCATTGAGGCGATCGATGCTGGGTTTGACTCAGTCAGCGAGCTGTATGACGCTTGCAAATTCCGCGCCGTGGTCAATGAAAACCTGCGCTTGTCGACGTTAGTCAACCAATACCTCGAAGAAACCAGCCCTTGGACCACAGCCAAAACGGACATGGAAGCAACGGCTCGCTCCATATACACCACGATTCAAGCATTAAGTGGTCTTAAAGCGCTGTGGGCACCGATTCTGCCCTTCACATGCCAAAAAATTCATGAAATGCTAGGTGAAGAAGGCATGCTGTTTGGTGAGCAGGTCGTGGAAACCTACGAAGAGAAAAGCCGATCTCACCTTGGATTGACTTACAAAGGGGAAACGGCCGTTGGTCAGTGGGCACGCGCTGAGATCGAAATCGGCCGTGAACTACCCAAACCCAAGCCTTTATTTAAGAAACTAGATGAAAGCGTCGTCGGAGATGAGTTAGCTCGCTTAGGCAACTAATTTTTTACGTCCCCTTCACAGTTAACACAAAAATTTAGTGTAAAAGTACAGTGGCCCATACCTGATGGGTCATTGTTTTATATACTGGTCTTCTCTACAATATCCAACATGACACCCATGCGAATCGATTTTTTCTGGATTATCTTCAGCGCTGGGCTCGTTTTCTTAATGCAGGCAGGCTTTTTAGTCTTAGAAACTGGGCTCACCCGAAACAAAAACAACATCAATATCGGTTTAAAAAACCTGACTGACTTTGGCTTATCCACCATGATGTTTTGGTTGGTCGGCTATGCCTTTATGTTTGGTGAAAGTCGCTGGGGGCTTATTGGCACCTCTCAATTCCTATTCTCTGTTGAAGCGGACATTATGGAGCCGGCCTTTTTCATTTTCCAGGTGATGTTTTGTGGAACGGCCGTTACGATCATTTCAGGAGCCATTGCAGAGCGAATGCGATTTGGATCCTATCTCTTCATGTCGTTCCTCGTCTCCACCTTTATCTACCCAATATTTGGCCACTGGGCATGGAATGGCAACAATCTCTCAGAAGCAAATGGCTGGTTAGCCCAACTTGGATTTGTCGACTTCGCTGGATCAACGGTGGTCCATGGTATAGGGGGTTGGCTTGCGCTTGCCTTGTGCCTCATCATCGGCCCTCGCTTTGGTCGCTTCATCAATAATGGTGACTCTCAAGAGATTCCAGGGTCAAATATATCAACAGCTTCACTCGGCATCATCTTGTTATGGGTGGGCTGGATTGGTTTTAACGGTGGTAGCACCTTAGCACTTAATGAACAAGTCCCCTTAATTCTGGTCAACACCATTATTGCAGGTGGGGCCGGATTAGTCGGAGGCATGGGAATCAGTGTCTTACTCTATCGCCAAGTAGTGGTGGGCTCCGTTTTTAATGGTTCATTAGCGGGGTTAGTCGCCGTGACAGCGGGTGTCCACGCAGTAAGCACCAATGAGGCTGCTTTTATCGGCTTTGTTGGCGCAATTGTGATGCAATTTACAACGATATTGCTTGAAAAATATAAGATTGATGACGTCGTTGGAGCTATTCCGGTCCATCTTGCATCTGGCATATGGGGCACACTTGCTGTTGGCATCTTTGGTGCCACAACGATCCTAAATACCGGTCTAACAAGAAGTGAGCAAATTGGGGTTCAGCTTCTAGGTATATTTATGGCCTTTCTTTGGGCATTTTGCTTAAGCTATCCAATCTTTTTGTTGGTTAATCGATATTTCCCGCTTCGCGTTACGCTTCATGCAGAAAATATTGGGCTAAATGTTGCCGAGCATAATGCCAAAACGCCAATGGTTGATCTAGTTGATGCGATGGAAAAACAGGCACAAATGAACGACCTCTCACTGCGAGCACCCGTCGAACCTTTTACTGAAATCGGCCAAATTGCGCACCGCTATAACGAGGTTTTGAACTCACTTGAAGAAGCCGTTATCAGAAACAATATTATTATCCAATCTGCCTATGAAGGGATTGTGACTTTTTCTGCAAATAACTGGCAAGTAACCAGTTTGAATCCTGCGGGGCTCACCATATTTGGGATTGAGGATGAATCTGATATTTTAGACAAGCCCGTTTATAACTTTTTATTTGGCATCGATGAGTTCAACATCGCCAACACCGTCGATTTTGTCCGTGAAAATCAACAATACTCCGAGGCAGTTGGGATCAAGCCAGATGGCCAAAAATTCCCTCTCGAAATGACCATTTCAAAAATTGAAGTCAAAAACACAACTTATTACAATGCGATTTTCCGAGATATCTCAACACGTAAACAGATTGAACAAGCCCTATCAGATGCAAGAGACAAAGCGGTTGAAGCAAATCAACTCAAAAGCCAATTTGTGGCCACAATTAGCCACGAATTGCGAACACCGCTCAACGCCATCTTAGGGATGGCAGAAATGGTTGAATTAGGCATCTACGGTGATGTCAACAACAATCAACAACAAGCGCTACAGCAAATTATATCAAGTACCAACTCTTTAGAAAGCTTAGTGAATGAACTTCTTGATCAAGCTCAATTAGAATCCGGTCAGTTAAAAATCATTAACGGGACGGTCAGTATTGACTCGCTCATTAATCGATCAAAAAATACATTAACCATTTTAGCTGAGGCTAAAGGGTTAGAGTTAACATACAAAGTAAGCAGTGACCTTCCACAAATTATCATTGGTGATGAGAAGCGTCTTTTCCAAATCATTACCAATTTAGTCGGAAACAGCATTAAATTTACAGATGAAGGCTTTATAAATGTTAACCTTTATCTGCTCGAAGAAGATCAATGGGTTATTCGAGTAACTGACTCTGGAATGGGGATCTCTAAAAAAGATCAAGAAAAAATCTTTGATGCTTTCCGCCAAACTTCAGATGTTATTACGCGTGATAAAGGTGGCTTTGGTTTAGGCCTAGCCATTGTTCAACAGCTTGTAACATTGATGGAAGGAACCATTCAGTTAAATAGTGACGTTGGTCAAGGTGCGGAATTTATTATCACCTTACCCTTACAAGTTCAAAGTTCCCCAATCTCGCAAGATAAAATTGCACAGAAGGAAGAAGTATAATGAAAACACCAGCCGTAATTATCGAAGACGATATCACTTTATCTAAGATTTTTTATGAAGCCCTGAATCGTGCTGGATATGATTCAAAAGTCATAAATGATGGTCAAGAGGCACTAGATTGTCTCAAAGAAGAAGAAAATCCATATTTAATCATATTGGATCTACACTTACCCAATGTTTCAGGGGCAGAGATTCTTCAATACATTCGTGCAACTGAAAGTTTAAAAGATACAAAAGTGATTGTCGCTTCGGCTGATGGCACATTGGCAACAACACCTGATATTGAACAAAATGCCACGTTCCTATTACAAAAACCGGTGGGATTTTCACAGCTTCAGATTCTTGCTGAACGACTCCATCCTCAAAGAGGATAGTTCAGTTTAACTCAAATAAATCCCATTTTCTTTTTAACATGACTTGACTACAATCAGGTCATGTTAAGATTTTTAAAGCGTTTTTTCCTCGGTTTTTTTCTTTTATTAATCATTGCTTTAGTTGGTTTAACCGTATTTGCTTTATGGCCAACAGGCATTGTTGAACAATCAGCCAAAAGCCTCGCCTCCTCCGAAGACCAGTTTATTCTTGTTGAAGACCTTGAGTTACGATATCGCACGTTTGGCACCCCATCAGATGAGACCACAACAGTTGTTCTTCTACATGGCTTTAGCAACTCTCTCCAATCT
>JANQSK010000143.1 GCA_028284105.1 Anaerolineae bacterium | reverse complement strand
CACCCATGACAAAGATGCTGCTGCCAACACGCGGTTCGTCTGCCCAAGCGTAGCCAATCAGTAACGATGCGTCGAAAATGCCATCTGTTTGCGACAGCTTGGTTACTTGCTCATAAAGTGAAGCCCCTGGCTCGACCGTTGTCATGGCGCGTTCACCGGGCAGAAGTAATGGGACGGGCACAAAGGCTTTAAACGGCCGTTTACCCCTCCTGAGCGCAGCCAAAAGCAAGCCAAATGCACGTTCACGAGTGGCAGCAGCATCGGTATGCGGGGCTGTCCGATAGGCTGTCACGATATCAAGCTGTTCAACGACAGCTGCGGAGAGGTTGCCGTGCAAATCATAGCTGGCGGGTATCAGGCAGTTGGTGCCAACGATTTGACGAACGGCCGTTACCAAATCAGCCTCAGCATCCAGCAAATCGGCCACGAAGAGCGCACCATGCAAGTCAAGATAGACACCATCGACCGGCATGGCCGCTTGCAAGCTGGCGAGTAAATCATTTTTGAAGGTGTTGTAAACGGCCGTTGGCACGACGCCACCCGGCAACCCCTCACTGTGCAATAAGGGAATTGGCTCGACCTCATTCTTGCCAGCCAAAAACGGGTAGCGAGCCAAGAGCGCATCGCCCCGCAACAGTGAAAATTCTTCTGGCCGCATCGGCAGCGGTGAGAACGTACAGCTTTCATGGGCAATGCCGCCCATTGCAATTCTAAACATCACCCCAGTGTATTAAATTCAGAAATTTGTGCCAGAAGGAGAGAAAAGCCGATTGAAAAAATAGTGCCTTGTCTTCATTTGCAGACCTTGTAGCTGGCAAAGAATCAAACGGCCGTTTCCACCCCACAATCCACCCCTCCAAAAACGGCCGAAATCAACACACCATCATTTGCTCAATCATTTCCACACGACATCAGTATTCTAGCAATTGGAGCAGCGACTACAAGCCGGCTAAGCGATCCAGTGCCAGCATTGTACCATTGTACCTAACCTTCTTGACACTATATTTTTAATACATACAATCGGAATAATCCTGCCTTAATTGCTTGTTTGTGGGTGAAAATTGCCTACTTACTCAAGAACCATTGTTGGGAAGAACCACAAGTTACTCAATACTTTGAATCGTTTGCAGCTATATTGCTCAAGTTGCGTGTTTGTTTTACAGAGTATGTTGGGTGTTACACAAATTCAATTAGATACTCCACACAGGAATATCAATGAATAAATAGCCGGAATAGGTCGATGTAGAGTTGCGATGCGGTGTGTAATGAATCAAGCAAAATTATTGGAACTTATAACCAAACATTTTAGTGAAGAAGAGTTGAAAACAGTTTGTTTTTCTATGTCATTTGTTGTGGATTACGAATCTTTGCCTGCACAGGGAAAGATTAACAAGGCTAGAGAGCTCATAGAATATTGCGAACGCCGTGGAAGATTGTCTGAATTAGTTAAGATCTGTCAAGAATTACGCCCTAAAGCCAAGTGGAGCAAACTTATTTCTTCATCAAGAGATTTGAATGCTTCTGAAATGAAACGACTGGCCGTTTCTAAATCGGCACTTAAACAAGACAGAAACCCGAAATTGAAAGTCTTTCTTTGTTATTCTTCAGGAGACAAGAAAATCATTAGGGAACTCTATCATAATCTTCGTCGCGATGGTTTTAATCCTTGGCTTGATGAAGAAGATCTATTGCCTGGACAAGATTGGCGAGCTGAGATTTCAAAAACTGTTCGCACCTCAGATGTCGTTCTCGTGTGTTTATCGAAAGAAGCAGTTAGCAAACGTGGATACGTACAAAAAGAAATCAAAATAGCTCTAGATATTGCTGACGAACAACCTGAAGGTGCCATTTATCTTATCCCACTTCGCCTTGAAGAGTGCTCGGTTCCAGAAAGGCTCACCAAGCAGCAATGGGTTGATATTTATGAAAAAACTGGCTATGAGCGTTTAAAACGATCTTTAATGAGTCGCTTTAACGATCTTTATGAGAATATTCCGGTTCAAAATTTCAACTTGTCCGAAATTCAGCTTCTAATCAATTTAGTTGATTGGAGGCAATCACGGGATGGATATTCGGGTATGGCACCTAGTTCTAAGCTCAAAACCAAACTAATTAGAATGAAAACCCAAATTGAGGATATGCAATTCCTCAATGAGAATCTCGATATTGTTGAGCTTAGTGTGTCTTTAGAAACAGTTCGAGAAAATGTGAATTATATTAGCCAGTATGATTATACTGGCATGTCTAAGGATGCGGCTCAAATGCAAAAATCAACTACTTTAGCACCATTGCATGAAATTCAACGCAAACTATATGTTCTTATATCGGAATTAGAAAGACAAGAATAAGTAGAGGAAAAATCTAAAAATGTAACGATTAGCTACGGGAATTTTTTTGCTGATTGTTGATTGAGTTCCTCATTTACGGAGTCGTTAGTCGCAACGTGTGGATGGAGTGTTTAACATGGCTTCATGGATAGGCAGTAATAAAAATGCTAAGACCCTGTCTATTGGAGACCGGTTAGTTTTCCATTTAGATTCCTTTTCTTATTTAAACATTCAAATTCATGATTCTGTATTCATTGTCGATGGCAGAGATTCAACGATTTTGTATGGCTGGGGAACCGTCTTAGATACTTTTTACGATGAGCGTCTCGTTCTAGGAGATGATGATGAAGCGCATTCACCACCATACCCAACCTATTTTAAGATAACTGTTTGGGTATCTTGCAATGAGGTTTTTATTTTTCCAATGCTTCTTGCATCCTACTTGTCAGCAAGGGAATTCCAAACTTATACAGACGAATATCAAAATAGGTATGAACAAAGTATACAAAAGCTATCGACTGAGCTTGCAAACAAGCTTGATGCTGTGACCAGTTATCGACCCAAGTCAGCTATTCCACTTTTCCTCAGTTATGCAAGAGAAGATTACGACATCGCAAGAAAACTGTACCAGTCACTTTCAAAAAATGGTTATCACGTGTGGCTTGATCGCGAATCTCTAATCCCTGGCCAGAATTGGAGAATTGAGATTGCTAAGGCAATACGTGAAAGTCAAGCATTTATTGCATTATTATCAAACAACTCAATTAACAAACGTGGTTACGTACAAAAAGAACTTAGCCTTGGGCTTGAAGTTTTGGATGAGATTCCTCCCTCAAAGATCTACTTAATTCCTGTGCGATTAGAATCATGCGCTCCAAAACATGCAAGGCTAAACGATTTGCATTGGGTTGACCTCTTTCCGAATTTCGAAAGCGGACTTAGTAAGCTAATATTTGCAATTCAGACTCTCGAGCAAAGCAAACTCTAAAAATGCAGGAGCTTGTTTAAACAGGTATTTTTAGAATATTTGCACCTTTTTTAGAAACGCTGAAACCATAAGCCCAAAGATGCTAGGATGAGAGTGCAAAGAGCGATTCGAGATTGGTTGCTGTGTACGTCTGACAGAACTCGCAACCGATTCGACACGTAGGTGCAACGCCTATTAGATCAGTTCAGGTTGAAACAAACGGCCGTTCCTCCCACCTAATCCCCCGGCACCACCTCAAACTCAAACTCACCTACCTCCTTCGTAACGGCCGTTCCGCTGCCACAATCCGCCACCAAATAGTAGAAATGATGAACCAGCGGGTCACCAATCGCCCCAACATCATCGTATGGGGGTGCCAGCAGGTCGGCTTGGTCAAGATCATGTCCTAGATAGGGTGACAAACCGCGATAAACGTCATAGGTGCAGGTCGGGTCGCTGTCCGTCCACGTCAGCCGCGCGTCGGTGCCCGACCAGACCGAGATGGCAAAATCGAGATTGGCGACGCTGGCCACCAGCAGTGAGTAACTGGCGCTCAACGATTCATTTCCCGCCAGATCCACCGATTTGATTGTCAGCGTGTAGGTGCCATCGGCCAGAT
>JANQSK010000107.1 GCA_028284105.1 Anaerolineae bacterium | reverse complement strand
AAAGCGGGCTTTCATTGAGCCGATCTACATTTTGCAGCGACTTATGCCGAAAGATCGCCTGAATCTCTTGCTCAATCATTTCTAAAAGCTGTTCCGATTGGGCCTGAACCGTAATTTGCGATAGCTGCACCTTAGCTACATTGAGCGCTTCCCCCTGATTAGGGGCCAACCGTATCTGGCGGCTCACTCTTGAAATTTGGGTGGTCAACGCCGATTCCCAATGTTGCAGGAGCCATTGATCCACCCACAGCCCTAAAACGGGGAAGAAGACGCTAATGATGATGGCGAGAAAAAAGACGATGGGAAATAAAAATAAGGGCAGCTGAATTCCCGTTAATGACGTTGGTAAATAAACGGCCGTTACAAACACCCCAATCATCACAATCGTAATAACGGCCGTTTTACGAAACTCCGACTGCAGCACCTGATTATTAATCGACGAATGATAAAAAAGCAGCGCGCGTGTCGTCAGCAGTAATCCAATCCCGGAAAGCACATCGCTAAACAATGTCACAGTGGTATCAAGAATGAAGTAGCCTGTTGTAAAAATCACGATACCTAATGTTGCAATCACATGCGCGATTAACATTCTAGAAAAATTGTTTTTCTCTTCTTTCGAATCAGCCAAGCGCCAATTGAGGAATATTAAATACACGATCAGGATCATGCCGCCCCAAATGAATCCTTCAGAGAGAAACATCGTGGGGAAATTAGGATCCAACGAAAATGTACCAGGCACTATCGTCTGAGTGGGGTCATGATTTAAATCAAATATTAAGTTTGTCGTGATTCCTAAAATGCCCATGGCTAATGCATAGACTACAATGAGCGCTTTAACAACTGGGGTAAAGAAAGCATATAATTCTGGAGCAGGCTTGTTTTTGGGATGAATCAACAAAATCGCTAAGACCCAAAAGCCAACACTCACTGGTGAGGTCCACCAGGTAAAACGAAACCACAACAAATAATCGGCAACGCTCACGCTCACTTCTTGAAACGCAATACCAACTCCAAACAGGGATGTAAAGGCAATTGTCGCTCCCCCAAGATAACCAAAACGATTATCAGAATCTGTAATTTCTCGATTTAAAATGCTTTGTGAAATTAAAAAAAGCCCCATCCACAGTAAGTACCCAGAAACGACAATTTGAATGATGAAAAATGAATTAAGTTGCATAGTGGGAAAATAAATCGTACATTGTTTTGTCAGACTCGAGGATAACTTTAAATTTATGCCGCTCACCCTCAAGAAAGTTATATCAATAACAATCTAATTGATCTAGGTGAATTTTCTACTATCGATTAAAAAGAAAGTGTCTTATTCTTCCCAATAATGAACGTCAACAAAATAGATTATTCGACATGCGTCACAAAAAGAACGTGATCCGATCACAAAAGTTTCATGACAAATGTTAACTGTGCCAATCTTGCCTTCGCTTTAAAGTAAAAGCATGAAACAACAAGTTGAATAAAAACAATTGATATTGCTTTTATTTTTAGGAGGATATGATGACCACTTATAAATTAGACAATCGTATGTTTGGGAAAACGTTACGCACTGAATACAACAAAACAGCAATTGGATACGCCATTGTCGCGTTAAGAGTCTTAATGGGATGGGTCATGTTCCAGGGTGGCATTGTTAAAGTGTTAGACCCTGAATGGACCGCAGCAGGTTACCTCAACTTTGCAATTCCTGAAGGGAATCCATTTGTGACGCAGTTTGCAGCAATGGCGGGGAATCCCGCAATAGACTTTTTAGTTGCTTGGGGCTTAACGCTTACGGGTCTTGGCCTCATTCTCGGTGCATTTGTTCGCTGGAACGCTTTTTGGGCAGCATTTATGATGATGATGTTCTGGGCAGCTAGCCTACACGGAGGACTCGCAGCCGGCTTACCATTTGAACATGGTTGGGTCGTTGATGACCATCTCATCTACGCAATTTTGCTCTTTGCAATCGGTGCATTTGGTGCAGGACGGCTCTACGGCTTTGACGCTATCTTCGAAGCAACACCATTTGTGCATCGTAACAAATGGTTGAAAGCGATTTTGGGGTAGCTCTTCGTGAACAATGACGAATCAGTTAATTCGAAATAGGTAAAGTGATGCAGATGGTTGTTCCTTGACCTAATTCAGAATCTAGCTTAAATCGACCACCTTGTTCTTGGGCACGGGTTTCCATATTGGAAAGTCCGTGCCCAATTTTTTGGTTTTTCCCCTTTAAATCAAACCCCTTCCCATTATCTGCAATTTCTAACGTCACCCACTTATCCTCAAGCGCAAGGCTGAGATCCACTTGAGATGCTTCAGCATGCCGGGCAATATTGGCGAGTGCTTCTTGTGTTGTTAAGAATAGGGTGTGTGCCTTTGTCTTTGAAAATGTATGCGCATTTCCAAGTGATTCATCAATGGTCATCTCAATGGGAATCATGGTATTCGCCTGAAATTCCCTTACCAGCTGTGATATGCCTTGCTTTAAATCACCACGAAAGCGACGAGGGCGCAAATCCATTATGAAGTTTCGAATATCCTGGATGGAGCGATTGAGTTGGGAAACGGCCGTTTCTAGCAAACCATTCGTATCTTCCAACTCCTCCGGCAAGCTTAACCTGGCTGTTTCAAGCGTCAACCCAACCGCATAGATCGACTGAATGACCCCATCATGCAAATCCATACCAATACGACTACGTTCATCAAGCACAGCTAAGCGTTCAACTTCTGCATAAAGACGCGCATTTTGAATGGCAATAGCAGCGTGAGAGGCGAGCATTTGGACAAGCGCTTCATCCTCAGGGGAGAATTCAGCTGCCCCCATTTTATTTGTTAAATAGAGGTTGCCATAGACGACATCACCCCCAACAATAGGAACACCCAAAAAGCTTTCCATATGAGGGTGGTGCGGAGGAAATCCAACCGATTTAGGATGATTTGAAATATTACGAAGGCGAAACGGCCGTTTTTCACGAATGATCGCCCCCAGCACCCCTTTGCCCTGTGGCAAATGCCCCATCTTTTGAACAAGGTCTTCATCAATCCCTGAATGAATAAATGCTTCTAATTGTTGCTCCGCATTGGGAATGCCCAATGCTGCATATTCCGCCGACACCAATTTACGCGTCACATCCACGATCTGCTGTAAGGTTTTTTCTAGAGATAGCTCTCCAGAAATGGATAAAGCAGCCTCATGCAGTGCGTGGAGCGCTTGGTAGTTAAGTCGGGCAGAATCTTCATGCATCTTAGAGATTATCCTTCAAACGGTGTTGAATAGCATAGGCAGCCGCTTCCGCGCGATTCGCCACGCTGAGCTTTGAGAAAATATGGCTCACATAATTTCGCACGGTTCCCTCACTCAAAAACAGCTTTTCCGCAATCTCTTTATTGGTTTCCCCTTCAGCTAAATGAAGGAGCACTCTCTTTTCTTTATCGGAAAGGTCCGCAAAGCGATCAGATTCATTACGGTCAACGGAACGGCGTACTTCATCAAATACGCGCTGGGTGAGGGTGGGGTCTAAAACACCGCCACCTTCCACGGCCGAATTAATCGCCCGTAGCAGCTCACGACTGTCTGCTTGCTTTAAGACATACCCAATCGCCCCAGCTTGAATCGCTGAAAACAACAGTTCATCTTCTGCATAAGAAGTTAACATAATAACTTTAGCTTCTGATTGTTGGGCTTTGATTTGGCGACAGGCTTCAATTCCACTCCCACCCGCAAGGCGAATATCCATTAATATAATGTCGGGCTTAGCAACGGCCGCTTCTTTAACAGCACTTTCTTCATCTGCTGCCTCAGCCACAACCGTATATGATTCATGACGTTCCAATAAGGCACGCATGCCCATACGAACCACTTCATGATCATCGACTAACATAATTCTTGTTTGAGCCATTGAGTGCTCCTTTGAAGATCAAATCAACATCATTCTAAGAATTGATTAATGTAATTGTTGCAATAGTACAACAACTGATGCATTGATACAACAATTACTTGACAAATGCCGAAAAGATCATTAATATAATCTCAAATATAAACAGATCACTTTAAAATTTAAGCATTGCGAAGCCTGATCTCGCAATATTTTATCAAAAAGAAGGGTAAGCAGATTTAAAAAGCAGTTATTATAAGATATTTTATTATAATCAGATTTATAATAACGACGGTTTAAGAGCTTGCTCATCCCCAAATGTTTTCATTCCCAATTAATTTACATAAAAACATCAAAATAAGCCACAAACGCAATAGTATAATTTGACTTATAATAACTGCTATTATATTATATGGTTCAAGCTGGCTAGTATAATGCCAGTTATTATAATCGATCTTATACGGGATTTTCGTAAACCTCGCCTCACGATTGCTTGTTGTGGCTTATTTGGTTTACCCATAGAGAAGTTCTTGGAAGCAGTCCATGGCCTCTCCAACCATAAGGCAATTTTATGGCCAAAGCATTTATCGGACGAAAAGATGAGTTAGAACTAGTCAACCGACTTTGGGATTCTAATCAATCAGAATTAATCATCTTATACGGCCGTCGCCGTATTGGGAAAACACGCTTGTTAACCCACTGGATGAATGAACATCGTGAACATGGGCTTTACTGGATGGCTGAACCCACGTCTGCCGTTGATCAGCTGCGCTCTTTTTCACAGGCAATCGCCAACTTTGCTGATCCAGATGAACAAGCGCCCATTGACTTCACCTATGCCAACTGGGAGCAAGCGCTTAAACAAGTGGCGCTTCTGGCACGTGGTCAAAGATTAGCCCTATTTATCGATGAGATCACTTACCTAATGGATATTAACCCTTCTATTATAGGCACCTTCCAAAAGGTGTGGGACCATCGACTCACCGATTCAAATGTGCTGCTTGCCCTTTCTGGTTCTCAGATGGGTGTCATGCAAAAGCAGCTTTTATCATACCAAGCTCCGCTTTACGGCCGTTCTACTGCCCAAATGCGACTATCCCCATTACCCTTTTCAGTAACCTCCCAATATTTCCCTGAATACTCAAGCGCTGAACGCGTGGCACTGTATGCCATTTATGGGGGAGTTCCTGCCTATTGGGAGCGGCTCGATCCCTCAAAGAGCGT
>JANQSK010000077.1 GCA_028284105.1 Anaerolineae bacterium | reverse complement strand
ATGTCGATTGTTGGTGGGGCGATTGTGCTAGGCTACATTGTCCTTCAAGAGATGCGTGAAGAGCGTGAACAAGCTGCCCAATTGGCGAAACAAGCCTTAGCTGAACAACCCTCGAATAGCCAACAACCTATTCAATAATAAACACGAAACATGGCAGAAGAAATTTTAGAATTAACGCTTGATCTTGCTGGGGAGCGTTTAGATCGTGCGTTAGTGCAATCGGTTGAAGATTTATCTCGGACTCAAATTCAGCGCTTTATCAAAGAAGGGCGTGTTCAGGTAAACGGCCGTTCTGCTAAAGCAAACCTCCGCCTTGAAGGGGGGGAACAGGTGCAAATCACCCTCCCTGAAGTCGAAGAAACCGAACTCATCCCCGAAGATATTCCTCTAGATATACGGTATGAAGATCAAGATTTGCTGTTAATCAACAAGCCCGCTGGCATGGTGGTCCATCCTGCAGTGGGGCATCCAAGTGGCACGCTAGTCAATGCTGTGCTGTGGCACTGTAAAGATTTAGCTGGGATTAGTGGTGAAAAACGACCGGGCATTGTTCATCGCTTAGATATGGATACCTCTGGTCTCATTCTGGTCGCAAAGAATGATAGAGCGCTCCAATATTTACAGGCCCAATTTAAAGACCGCACCATCCACAAAGAGTATTTGGCACTGGTTGAAGGGCAGGTGCAACCTCCAAGTGCCATGATCGACGCACCAATTGGTCGCGATCCCCGTCAGCGCAAAAAAATGGCGGTCATTCGCAACCGTTCCTCTAAATCACGTCCTGCTCAAACAGAATACGAAACCCACACCACTTTTGATGACTTCACGTTATTAACCTGTTTTCTCCATACAGGTCGCACCCATCAAATTCGGGTTCATTTGGCGTATTTGGGGCATCCCATTGTGGCTGACACCGTTTACGGCCGTCGCAAACCCACCCTGCCGCTCAAGCGCCAATTTCTCCACGCTTCTCGCTTGATATTTAAACGGCCGTCTGATGACCAGCCCCTCCAGTTTGAAGCGGAACTGCCTTCTGATTTGCAATGTATAATTGACCAAATATCATCTTAAACTAGATATCTTTGTCAATTGTTAGCGTGCCGATTTATTGTTCAGCACTGATCCATTTTTAATTATCCAACTCAATATGAAACCTTTTTTCGCATGAGTAGTTTATATGTTCATGAACACGTTTTGGAGAAAACAATATGAACAATGAACTAAGCGATAATGACTTAGTCAAGCAAGTTCAAGCGGGTAATCGTGAGGCGATGTCTCAACTTTACCAGCGGCATCGACCGGCTATCTATCGGTATGCCCTATCGCGGGTGTATAACCAACAGGTTGCCCAAGATATTGTTGGCGAAATCTTTTTACGAGTGGTGACCTATTTGCCAAAGTATAAAGTGACAGGTGCCCCGTTCACCGCTTGGCTTTTTCGTATCGCGCACAATACGCTTATTACGATGGCCAAAAAAGAAGGCCATTTCCAACAACTCCCTATTGAAACTGTAGAAAAACCTGAATACTCTGGTGATCATCCCGATCAACTTGTTGAGTTTCAACTCAATAAAGAATGGATTTGGGCTGGGCTGGAGCAAATCGATGAAAACCAGAGAGAAGTCGTGATTCTCCGCTTTCTGGTTGGCTTATCCCTCAAAGAGACCGCTCACGCATTAGAAAAAAGTATTGGCGCTGTTAAAACATTACAGCATCGAGGCATTCTTGCTTTGCGTGTCGCTATGAATGTCAAAGGGGCAGGTGTCAAATGAAACAAGCCGAAGATTTCTTACAAGAACTTATTGAACAAGTTGAATCTGGAAGACCTGTCGAAGCAACGATGCAGGGATTACCTGAAGCAGAAGCTGACCTTGTGCAATTTATTTCAGCAATGCGCCAAATCCCTTATCCTGTTGAGGAAGAAGCGGTTGTGGCAATGCAGGAGTTGGAATTTATCAAAGCGGCATCAGCCCAATTCCCTCCAACCTCTTTATCAACGGTAAATAATCAGACCTCCTCTCAAATATGGAAACGACTCACGCAATGGATTAGTATGCTTCTTAATCAAGCAGAATATGGCATGGTTGCTTTGGCTGTTTTGGCCTTGGTGATATGGGGCGTCTTCCGATTTGCAGATTCACCAGAAGAAGATTTAGCGATAGTCGAAGATGCTGTTCCGGTGGAAACGGCCGTTTCCACCCCTACACAATCTACTAGAATCGCTGAGGAAAGTGCATCCGAGCCGCCCAACATCGCGCCTACTGCGACAGATTTTGAACCACCAACTGCGTTAACGATGCTTACGGCTCCGGATCAACCTCATGAAAACAACATTTATGTACCTGTTGTGGGTGTGCCCATTGAGCGAAACCCACAAACGGCCGTAATAGATAACATTGTTGGATTTGTGGAAGTACAGGATGCTAACGGGGAATGGACGGCCGTATCGCATGTTGCCAATCTGATTGCTGGTCAGCGCCTTCGCACTGGGGCTTTATCTCAAGCAACCTTGACCTTTTATGATGGCAGCCAAGCGACGATTGCGGCAGCTAGTGAAATCTTAATCGAACAACTCAATGCACTTCAACCCGCCCAAGGTTTCCGCACGGTTGTCATGACGCAGTGGGTGGGGGAATCCAATCACAGTGTGCAGTTTAGAAGCGATGGCGGTTCAAGGTACGAAGTAAAAACCCCTACAGGTTCAGGCATTGCGCGAGGAACGGAGTTCCAAGTCTTGGTGATGCCTTCTGAAAGAACCCGTTTTGTAGTAACTGAAGGGAAGGTTGATGTCTCTAATGCAAATTCAACCGTTTCGGTAGTTGGCGGCCAGTTGACATCATTTGTTAAAAATGAAGCGCCTCAGCCAGCAACCTTTTTCATACAGGGAGAAGGGGAGGTTGAGTCGATTGGTGAGCGTTGGACTGTGGCAGGGCAACAGTTCATAACGAACAATCAGACTGTCATTGTTGGCAATCCACAAGTTGGTGATTTAGTCAAAATCGAAGGACGATTGATGGATGATGGCAGCCAGCTTGCCGACCGTATTATCCTGTTGCAGCGCTCCCTGAACAATCGATTTACTATTTCTGGAGAAGTGAGCCAGATAGATGACAGTTGGATTGTGGCGGGGCAAGAAATTTTGGTAAATGAGAACACGGCCGTTACCCAAAACGTGACCGTCGGTGATGATGTCATTGTGACGGGTGCTATTTTACAAGACGGCACTTTGGTTGCTGAGCGTATCACGAAGCAATATACCGAGTTTGGATTGCCGTTCTCATTTAGTGGTGTCGTTCAGGAGATGTCTTCCCATCGTTGGGTTATCTCAGGGCAGGTGATCCAACTTGCAGAAGAGAGTGCCATTTTAGGTGCAATCAGTATTGGCTCAGTGGTTCAAGTTCATGGTGTGATTCTTGATACAGAGTGGGTTGCGGTTGAAATTCTAGCCGTCGATCCAACGTTGACATCATTTGAATTTACGGGAATTGTGAACCAAACTGGCAACTGGATAGTTGGTGGGATTCCTTTTGAAGTGCGTGATTGGTCCCAAATCGAGCCAGACATCATAGTTGGGTCTGAGGTACAAGTTGCCGGTTCGATTCTTGCGGATGGAAGTCGTGTTGCCACGAGTATCACGCTTGTCGAATCGGTTACTGTCCAGATTGTCAAATTTACCGGCTTGGTCAATAGCATCGACCCGTGGATTGTGAATGGCCTTCCATTGCATGTCAATGATGACTCTAAGCTCCTAGGCAACATCCAAGTGGGTGTCCGTGTGAAGGTTAAAGCGGCTTTATTATCCAATGGGCAATGGCAGGTAATCAAAATGAGGGCTTTGAATCCCAATTTTGGACTGGGCTGTTATCTGTTGAGTTCCCCGATTACGGCCGTTACCAACGGCGGTATCCAGCTTAAACATTGGCCTGTTGAAATCATCAATAATAGGTCGATTGTGTTGCCAGCAGGATTAAAGATTGATGATGTCATTACATTGCCAATCTGCACAGGCTGGAACGGTGAGATTACAATTATTGGTGAGATTACGCTCGTTTATCGACCCATTATTGTGATTATTAATCCAGGTATTGGTGGCGACAATAATGTTCCAGAAGGATGTCGAATTACACCTAAAGGAAATATCAAATGTACGCGCCGATCATCTCGCCGTTCGTAATTTGATCAAGAAATAAAACCAGTTCAGCACGTTGCTTGGAGAACGTCACAAGCAACGTGCTGAGTAGACTACACGTCAGCAATTAAAGAGTTTGCCTATGAATTACACAATAAAACCAAAAATAGTTGGGTTGTTTTTAGGGTCGGTTGCGACCCTTTTGGCATTTCAAAGCTTAATTGGTGAATTTCTGCTTGAAAATGTTTTGCTTGGCGAAAGTAGCTCTTCCGTTATTTTTCTAATTGATTTGTTGAGCGTCAACGTTGAGGAATCAATTCCCACCTGGTTTTCAACAATATTACTTTTCATAGCCTCGCTCCTGTTGTGGTTCATTTGGGGCGTCAAGAATCGAAAAGAAGACGAATGGCGCACATATTGGCTTGGGTTAGCGTTCGTGTTTTTATATCTTTCAATTGACGAAGGGGCAGCGATTCATGAAACGTTTGTGCAACCCATTGAATCCATCGTTCAAACCTCAGGCTTTTTTGCGTTTGCATGGCAGATTGTCTTTTTGCCGTTGGTGCTTATTTTTGTTTTTATTTACATTCGATTTCTGCGAGCATTACCCCAAGAAACGGCCGTTTTATTCATTCTCTCAGGTGTTATTTACGTGGGAGGGGCGGTTTTTATTGAAGGATGGAGTGCAAATGAGTGGGACATCAATCAGGGTATTACGTTTCGTTATTTGATGATTGCCACTGTAGAAGAGTGGTTTGAAATGATGGGGGCCTCGCTGTTTATTTACACGCTGCTCGATTACATTGTTGTTGGAAATTATACGGCCGTGTTTCAGTTTGCTCCCACCAATGCGACCAATGCGCAAATCGTAGGTTCCTCTCAAGGAAGAAATTTCGTGAAGATTGCCATTTTTGTCGGCCTGATACTCAATTTTTGGCTCATTGGGTGGGTGTTTCAGGTGCCTGGGGCTGCGAGTGTGGTGGAGGATAAACGGCCGTTTTCACAAACAATCGCTGATGAATATGGTGCTGATGGTGTTGTGATACTGCAGTTTAGCCAGGCAATTAATGCCACACAGGCAGAGTCCTTATTAAACTTATTCGAAGATGTGCTTGTACTTGAAGAAGAGCCACAAACAGTGACCGTTTTTGCAAGCAACCAACTACCATTTGATGAACAAAGCTTACTTCAGCAATATCCTCAGCTGAAGGAAACAGATTTGCTCAACCGATCTGAATTAAACCTTATTGCAGAAAATTAGTGAACGGGGTCGAGTTTACGCTTGATTGAGCCCAAGCTCTTTTTGCTTCTTCTTGGTTAAACCTAAAGAGACGATGCGGTGAGATTCTGTGAGATAATATTTGAGGTCGTCCAAATTTTCATCTGTGACCTCAACCTGTTGAATCCAAGACATGCCCCTTGAGGCAAGATAGGGTGCGGGTCGATAGCTGGCCTGATTTTCTAAAAAATAATAATCAGATTCTGACGTTTTAAAGGTGAAAGCTGGTTTTCCTGAATCATCCCATCCCCCAATTGCAAAGACTTTTCCACCAACCTTCCAAACATGGGCATTACCCCATTGCACAACGTGCGTTGTTGCTTTGAGCGAACCACAAAAGTCATTAAATTCCTCGTAGGTCATGTCTTTATTCCAATATGAGAACGGGGTTTAAAATAGGTTCGAAATAATTTCAGCCGCGCCCACATACGTACCAATCAGACTGCCAAGCGTTGTCAATATAAAAACAAGCAACACGCGCAGCAGTTTATTTGACCACCACATTTTAAGTTGCGAAATATCATCACTGACTGTTTGGAACTCTTTCACAACTGGTGGTTGGAAGAAGGCCTGTACAAATGCGGATACATACCCCGCACCAATGACAGGCGTCAAACTTGTTAACGGTGCCCCAAAGAAAGAAGCTAAAATAGTAACGGGGTGGGCTAAAGCAATGAGCGCCCCGATAGCTGCAGGAATCCCGTTTGCCAACACCCAAAACATCAAGTTTTCACCAGCGGCAGACGCCCCTTGCGTAACGCCAATGTAAAGAATGGCACCTAATATGATTGCTGGGATAGCCCAGCCTAATATTTTGCCTACTGGTGAAGGTGGGGGAATTTCTTCAATGAGCGCTAAATCTTGATCAGGTTTGTTGCGAAGAATATCAAGAATACCTTCAACATGACCTGCCCCAACAACCGAGACGATCTTTTGGCCATCTGCGTGACGTGTTTTTTGAGCGATATAGACATCACGCTCATCAATCAGCACTGATTTCATGGCGGGCATCGCCTCACCAAGCTCACGCATCATTTCCGAAAGCACATCCTTTTGGCGAATTTCTTGCAGCATTTCTTCGGAAATTTCTTCATCTTCAACCACACCTGCAACACCAGATGCTAAAAGGCTCATCTTTTCCCAAAATGACATAGAGGCCCAGGCGCGGCGAAGCGTGATACGCACATCACGATCGACAAGCTCAATAGGAATCTCATTTTCTATGGCTACATTTGCCGCTTCTAAAAGCTCTGTACCCGGTGCTACGCCTAATTTTTGGCCGATACGCTTTTGGTAGGAGGAGAGCAATAAATTCACAAGGAGGGTTGGCAATTGGCGCTGACGGATGATTTGACGAAGATCTAAATTTTCCCAGCGCGTTTTCTCACGAAGGGTCCGATAGCGCGCCTCGTCTAATTCGATGCAAACGACATCGGGTTGTTCTTGTTCAATAACCTGTCTGACGAGATCGGCTGACTCTTGTGATACATGGGCTGTGCCCACGATGATGTATTCACGGCCGTTTTTCTCAACAAAGTGCACGTCAGAAGGGTAGGTGTGGCTAGAAGGTGTTTGTTCGTCCATAAATATGGGGCTTAAGGGATTGGGGTCTGGGGATCGGTTCTCTATTATCTATTCACCGCTCCCTGAGCGCCCTAATTGTGCAAGCTTAATTCCTTATCGATCTTATTCGCAAATTGCATGGTGTGGAGGCGATTGTAAAGACCATTTTGGTCGAGTATGAGGTCGTTATGCGTTCCTTGTTCCACAATACGGCCGTTTTCCAGCACCAGAATCCAATCTGCATTGGTAATTGTACTCAATCGGTGGGCAATGACGAATGAAGTCCGGCCATTCATGAGCCGTTCGAGGGCGTCTTGAACGAGGCTCTCGCTTTCACTGTCGAGTGATGAGGTGGCTTCATCCAAAATAAGGATGCGCGGATTTTTGAGAATGGCTCGGGCGATAGCCACGCGTTGGCGTTGACCTCCGCTGAGCTTGATGCCGCGCTCTCCAACAAGGGTGTTGTAGGCATCGGGCAGTTCATTAATGATGAAATCATGGGCGTTGGCAGCTTTGGCGGCAGCTTCAACCTCTTCTTGCGTCGCGTCGAGATTGCCGTAGCGTATATTTTCAAAAACGGTATCGGAGAAGAGGATCGTTTCTTGTGGGACAATGCCAATCTGCTCGCGTAGGCTGGTGAGATCAATGTCGCGGATATCATGATCGTCGATCAGAATACGGCCGTTTAACACATCGTAAAATCGAGGGATTAAATTGACCAGCGTTGTTTTCCCCGCGCCACTGGGACCAACTAAAGCAATGATCTGCCCTGGTGCCGCTTCAAAGTTGACATTGCTTAAAATATCAGCCCGGTCATTGTAGTGAAAAGAAACATCATCAAAGTGAACACGGCCGTTGACCTCTGGTAAATTTGGTGCATCCGGCTTGCTGGCAATATCTGGATTGGTGTCGAGCAGTTCGAAAATGCGCTCCGTC
>JANQSK010000072.1 GCA_028284105.1 Anaerolineae bacterium | reverse complement strand
CTACAACAATGTCACCACCTTTACTGCCAGTGATTTTGGTCGCACTCTGACCTCTAACGGCCAAGGCTCTGATCACGCTTGGGGTGGCAATCATATGGTGATGGGTGGCGCGGTGAACGGTCACAAGCTTTATGGGGAGTACCCTGACCTCTATGAAGGCAATCCACTTGATACAGGGCGCGGCCGTCTTATCCCAACCACATCATGCGATGAATATTTTGGTGAACTTGCGCTTTGGTTTGGTGTAGATCCCTCTGAGCTCTCAACCGTGTTCCCAAATATCGGCCGTTTTTATGATGTCAATGGATCGCAACGCATGCCGCTCGGCTTATTAAATCGGCCGTTGCAACCCCATGAAATCGTGAGCCAAGCCTATGTACCAATCGTCATGAACGGTAGCAATTAAGATTATTTAGAATCATTTTTGCCTCAAACATCCAAGATTAGACTTGAATGTTTGGGGCATTGATAGCTAAATATTTAATGCACCGCACCACTGCAGTGTGTCAACTAAAAAAAACAAGTAATATTTCAAGTACATCATCATCAATCATTGCCTGATAAATGCAAAATTTGTCAGGCTCTTTTGCATTCAAAGAGGAGAATCCAAATGCAGTGGGAAAATTTAACATCTTATGATTTTGAAACGGCCGTTAAAACGTGTGAAAAAGTCGCCATCCTAACGATTGGCGTTATCGAGTCACACGCCTCACATCTCCCTCTTGGCACCGATATGTTTACCGCTCACCACATAGCTTGTGAAGCAGCAAAAAAAGAACCCATCATCGTATTTCCCCAATACCCTTATTCAATTAATCACGAGACAGCCCACCTCCCCGGTGGTGTTGTGATTAAACGAGACGTTGCCTTTGCCCTTTTAGAAAATATTTGTGATGAAATGCACAGAAACGGCATTGAGAAAATTATTCTGCTAAGCGGACACGGTGGGAATCGTTACTTTTTACCCCTGTTTGTTCAAACCCTTCCTGAAAAGTCAAAGCCATACACCGTTTATGTCGCCAACTTACCCATAAAGCAGGAAGACGTTGAAATGATTGAGCACAAAGAGTATGGACACGCTGGGGAGTTAGAAACCAGTATGATTCTTCACATCCACAAAGACCTTGTTAAGATGGACCAAATTCCCCCTAAAACGTTTTCAAATCAAAATCGAAATGCACCCGTAGCCAAGGCTGGTGGTTATTCTCAAGTTGACTGGTACGCCATGTACCCACACATGTATGTAGGTAATGCACACAAAGCCACGGCCGAAAAAGGGGAACAGATTTTTGAAGCAAACATTCGTTATCTCATTAAACTCATTCAAGAGGTAAAAGCAGACCAAATAGCACCTGCTTTAATCGAAGAATTTAATCAACGCCAACGCCAACCAAAATCACCAGATTTTTGGACAGAAGAATAGAACACTTTATGACTTTTGGTGCGTCAATTGATAATTGACACACCTAGTACAGTCCCATAAAATCAAACCAAGACCAAACAGTTTCAGCCTATGTGTAAAACTAATCCAATAGCAATTCAGCCCCAAACAGGAGTTCCTATATGACCCATTTTGCCAAATTTATTTCATTTACCCTTGAAAATGGTATTGATTTAGACGGGGTGCCAGAAGGAACTGAATTTTCAGCAACCTGGCGAATGCGAAATACAGGAACAACAACTTGGACCTCAGGGTATCGTTTTAATCGCATCGAAATCAATAATGGTGGAGAAAAACTAACTAGCGCTTCTTCATTCAAGCTTTCAGATGTGGCAAACAAAGCCACTGTTCCTGCAGGTCATGAGGTAGATATCACGCTTAAATTGACTGCTCCTGCTCCGCGTGAAAAATTTTATATGACCAAATGGCAGTTACAAAGACCCAATGGATCAACATTTGGGAATTGGGTTTTTATTAATGTTGTTGCAATTCAGAACAATCAAACGGGGCTTCATAAAAGTAGTGCAAAATACATTGATGATTTTACCATCGAGGATGGAACCCCCATTGAAGAAGGGCAAACTTTTATCAAACAGTGGCTTGTTAAAAATGATGGGCAGCGCAAATGGAATGATTCATATCGTCTCGTCTATGTAAGTGGTGAAAGTAGCCTCGCAGGATCCACGATTTTTAAAGCTCCCCAAGCAGAACCGGGTGAAGAAGTTTTGGTCACGATTGAAATGGTTGCTCCACCAGCAAGGGATGAACATTACACAAGCTCTTGGCGTCTACACGATGACCGAAATGTTGCATTTGGTGAAACACTGTGGGTCAAAATTTATTCAACACGAAAACCGGTTTCAACAGGATTAACCCACTATTCCCAAAATGATCCTCGATGGAAGCATAAAATTTTAGGGCATGGTCCTCGAACTTTTGAAGAGTTTGGCTGTTTAATTACGTGCTACAGTATGATGCTTTCAGGCTTTAAAGAACGATTTACACCGCTTCAGCTCAATGAGCGATTCAAACGAATGACTAAGTTTGGATTTTCAGGCTCGGATGTCTTCTTTATGGCACCGGCTTGGTCGATTGGACATATCAAATATTGGGGCAATTTCACAAGCCATCGATCGGGTGTGCCGCACGCCACCTTTGACAATGAGATCATCAGTCGAATTGATTCGTTTTTGCAAGCTGGCGATGCCGTCCTGTTCCAAGTTGATTCAGAACCAGCAGACCCCTATAACTTCCAACAAGAACAGCATTGGGTGATGGCTTTGGCAAGACAAGGGAATGATTATCTCATTGTCGATCCGGTAGACGGCCGTACCTACTCTCTGCTGCGCAAATATGGCCTCCAGCAACGCGCCCAAAATGCGGAAGAAACCCTCAAAGGGGCTATCAAATCAGCCCTCTTCTATAAGTCCAGCACACAAAAACAACCAGAAGTAAACCAAGATGGACAATCTCAAATTGAATCAGGTCAATTGGAATATACAGGCCCAGCATGGTCATTTGGGCACATGCTCAAAGGCGTGCACGATCGCGCAACACGCCATCCCCAAGCGGCCGATATCACCATTGCTCGAGATAAGTTTGAATCCGTCAAGATTATGAGCGGGGCAACAACAGCTGAAGCCAATCAATATCGATCAAAATTTGTGCTTTGTCGCTTGTTTGAATCTTGGAACGGCCGTCACGTGCCAGTCGAAGATTTTGTGAAGTCTGTCAAACCGGACATCAAACCTCTGATTGATACAGGAACCGTTGAATATTTTGAGTTCCACAATGAGCCTAATTTAACCCATGAAGGGTTAATTCACGGTAGAACAAAAGGATCGTGGCGAAATGGGGCTGAGTTTGCCAAATACTTCATCGAAGGCAAGAAGCTGCTCCAGCAGGAATTCCCGGGCATCAAAGTAGGGTTCCCGGGGTTGTCACCCGGCCAAAGTGCCGCTTATTCATTTGGACACGACAGTGGCTTCCGACTAAATGGTAACGAATTCTTTACCCAAGCTGAAGCAGGGATCCGCGAAGCAGATTTTATTGGCGTGCATGCTTATTACATCAACATGGATGAGGTCAAAGGCCCCGCCATTGAGGAAGTGAAAAAGGTGCGACGCCGATGGCCAAACAAACCCATTTTTGTCACTGAGTACAGCAACCCAAGCAAAGATGTTTCAGCTGAAGACAAAGGCAAACAAGCGAAAGAATTTATGCGATTGTGCTCTGAAATCCCAGGTGTTTGGGCGACCTATTACTTTGTGGTGTCAGGACCCGGTTGGGATCATCAAGCATTGCGAGAAGATGTAAGCGGCAACTCTACTGGCATGATTGAGCATATGTTTTAAAATTGGCAAGTCAGCGAGTCAGCCCGCTTCGCTCTCAGCCAATCAGCAATCGTTGGCTAGCTAAAATGCTGACAAACTGAAATGCTGACCAGCTTAATCGAGGAGACACCATGGAAATAGAAATTGTCCCATTAGACCCAGCAACGTTAAAAACTGCGCCAACATCTGATTTTGGATTTGGTACAAATTTTGCCAATCGAATGTTTACCCAAAATTACACCAAAGGTGAAGGATGGCACAGCGCCAAGATTGGCCCATACGAAAATTTATCGCTTCCCCCATCAACGGCCGTATTGCACTACTCCCAAGAGATTTTTGAAGGACTTAAAGCATACCGTCGCCCTGATGGCAATATCAATCTGTTCCGTCCTTGGGAAAATATGAAGCGGTTCAATAATTCAGCCATGCGTATGGCGATGCCAGCCGTTGACCCAGAAGAACACCTCACCGCTATAGCTCAGCTTGTGGAAATTGAGCATGATTGGGTACCCACTGCAGAAGGTTCATCACTCTATATTCGTCCAGCCATGATTGCCACCGATGCTGCATTGGGCGTCTATTCAAGCCACACCTATTTGCATTTTGTGATTGTTTGTCCCGTAGGCGCTTACTTTGCAGCAGGGTTCAACCCAATTTCTGTGTTTATCTCTGACTCTTATCGTCGCGCTGTGAAAGGGGGCGTTGGAGCAACCAAGACTGGTGGTAACTATTCAGCCAGCTTGTTTGTGAGCGAACAGGTGAAAGAACAGGGGTATTCTCAGGTGCTTTGGTTAGACGCCATTGAAGGGAAATATATCGAGGAAGTGGGTGCAATGAACATCTGCTTTGTGTATGAAGGTAAAAAGATTGTTACCCCACCTTTAACAGGAAGCATTTTGCCAGGGATTACCCGCATGTCTGTGTTGGAATTAGGCAGAGATCTCGGTTATGAGGTGTCTGAAGAACGCACTTCAATCGATGACATTCTGGCCGATATTGAGTCTGGCAAAATCACTGAGGTGTTTGGCTGTGGCACAGCTGCCGTTATCGCGCCCGTTGGCAAGTTTGGCTACGCAGATAAAGAGTACACCATCAATGATTATCAAGTTGGTGATGTATCAAAGCATTTGTATGATGAGCTGACTGGCATTCAATACGGCCGTATTCCTGATCGATTTGGCTGGACATACACCATCGAAGTCGAATAAACAAAGGTAACTATCAAAAAATAAAAAGAGCAAGAGGCGTCTCTCTTGCTCTTTTTGATTTCAATCGTTTTTAATGTAGGAACCTTAAATATCTTGGTGTTCCACTTAGCTTAAATATTCAGCTTAAACGTTAAACTTCACATTGATAATATCGCCATCTTGAACGATATACGTTTTTCCTTCTTGTCGAAGCTTCCCCGCATTACGAGCCTCAGCCATACTGCCTAAAGTCATCAAATCATCATAAGCAACCGTTTCTGCACGAATAAACCCCTTAGCGAGGTCAGAGTGAATAGAACCAGCCGCTTTAACAGCATCAGCTCCACGCTCAATGGTCCATGCTCTCACTTCATCTTCACCTACGGTAAAGAAGGCATGTAAGCCCATCAAATCGTAGCTTAACCGAATCACTTTATCGAGGCTCAACTCCTGAACGTCATACTCTTCCATAAACATTTCGAGTGATTCTTCATCACCCATAGCACTCAATTGGGAGAGTTCCATTTCAAGTTTTCCACGTAAATTGCTTACAATAGTCTTTGGAAAATCGTATGCAGCTTCAATCTCATCTTGATCATCCCCAATGTTGAAAATCACAACGGTCGGTTTGAGAGTTAAGAGCCCATAGCCACGTAATGATTTAAGCTGCTCTTCGTCAAGATCGAGGCTGCGTAACGGCCGTTCATCTCCCAGCGTATCATTAAGTAATTGGAACATCGCCAACTCTTTTTGAGCAGCACCCTTGTCTTTGGCAGCCCCTTTACGCAAGCTATCTTCAATTTTCTCAATACGTCGTTCAACAACGCCAATGTCATTAAGCAAAAATTCAGTGTCAACTGCTTCTAAATCACGGGCAGCATCAACCGAGCCATCAGGATGTGGATATATTTCGCTTTCAAAAGCGCGCACAACGTGCACAAAACCATCCAAGGTAGCTAAATGGTTGAGCAATTCACCGGGTAGTCCACCACCATCACTTGCCCCCTTCTTAAGTCCTGCCACATCGGTGTAGGTGATACGAGCATAGGTGGTTTTCTTAGGGTTGAACATGGCGGTGAGCTTATCAATGCGCTCGTCTTTAACGTCAACAATAGCCGTTAAAACGTCAAACCGTCCGCCCATACTCTGGCCGGTAGGCGCATCCCCTTTTGTTAAAGCATTAAAAATGGTCGTTTTGCCTGCCCCTGGCAGACCAACAATCCCTAATTTCATGGTTCGATTTCCTTAAAATTTGTTCAGGTAGTATTTGGATCGACTGCGGAGTATAGCAGAAATCACGCCAAAAGTTTATCGACCTGATCCAAATCGACGTTGCCACCACTAATGACGCAACACACATTGGATCCAGTTGGGAGTTCAACTTTATTATGAATGAGTGCGGCGACGGATGCTGCCGCCGCCGGTTCAGCCATTACCTTGCATCGCTCCCAAATCATTCGCAGAGCAGTTTTGATCTCACCCTCAGATACAAGAACGACTTCATCCACAAATGCTTTGACGTGCTGATAGGTATGTTTGCCAGCAAAGGGTGCTCCTAACCCATCCGCAATAGTGTTAACATCTGATAACGGCAGCGCTTCCCCTTTTTCTAGACTGTTGGTTAAAGTCGGCGCACCCTCTGGTTCAACGCCAATAATTTTTGTGTTGGGGTTTTTATGCTTAACGGCCGTTGCAACTCCAGAAATCAATCCACCCCCACCAATGCCAACAAACACCACATCACACTCAGGTAAATCTTCTAAGATTTCTAAACCAAGCGAGCCATGGCCGGCAATAAGATGCAAATCATCAAACGGATGCACCAATGTCAAATCACGTTCTTCTTTAACCTGCATACAATACTCAAGCAGATTGCCATCCGTTAACAAAACATCACCCCCATACCCACGCGTGGCGTGTTGCTTCATCACAACACTGTTCTGCGGCATAATGACAGTCGATGGCACACCATATTGTGTCGCCCCCCATGCCACAGCCTGAGCCGCATTCCCAGCAGAAAGCGTAATCACCCCTTTCTTCATCGCTTCAGGTGATAACGAGGCCATCTTATTGGAAACTCCGCGCACTTTAAACGAGCCAGTTTTTTGAAATAGCTCAAGTTTTAAAGAAACCTCATGCCCCGTCAAATTGGAAAAAAAGCTTGAATATGCCATGGGGGTGCGATGAACTTTATCTTTGATAGCAGATTGGGCGGTCAATATTTCTTCTAAGGTCACAAGGTGGGTTTCGTTTTGCATCAGTTCCTCTTCTAGACACAACAGGATATAAAACCCTATCATGTCTGCTCAGTTTATTCCTAAATTGAACCATAAACCCCAATCGCTTACAAAAGATTTGGCGATTGATTCAATAAAACGGCCGTTCTGTTGGCAGTTTGGTCTATTGTGAAACTAAAATTGACGGTCAAAAATAAATAGCAAACCAACACAACTGAGCCGAAGGATGAAAGGATGCATTTTACAAACTTTATACATGAATTAACCTACGATGATATCCCCCCAAACGTCATTCATGCTGCCAAGCGGTGCCTGCTTGATGCACTGGGAGTGGTTATCACTGGGCGACAAACAGAGCTAGCAGACATTGTATATGATTTTGCCGCAATTGCTTATGGAGGGGATGCAACAAAGTTATGGCTAGACGGCCGTTCCGTTTCTCTACCAGGCGCTGTGTTTGCCCACGCCATGGCGGCTGATGCAGTCGATATGCACGATGGGTATCAAGTGACCAAAGGACACGCAGGTGTGGCGCTTATTCCAGCGGTGCTTGCGCTTGTAAACGATAAAGAGGGGCAGCCTGTTAGTGGCAAAGAGCTATTGACCACGCTCGTTGTAGGGTATGAAATCGCTATTCGGGCAGGAATTACTTTGCACGCGACGACCTGTGATTACCACACATCCGGTGCATGGAACGCACTCGGCTGTGCCGCCATGTACGCCCGCCGTTATCAACTCACGCCCGAACAAACCGAACATGCACT
>JANQSK010000069.1 GCA_028284105.1 Anaerolineae bacterium | reverse complement strand
CTGGCAGCAAGCCGCCGACGATATCAAGCCCTTCCTCGCTCACGATGTGGGCTTCATACCATGCTACGATCCCTTCCCACGGTTGATGAGAGTTGACCGTGAAGAAGGTTTCTCCATTAGCTGAACGTTCGGGGCTGACTGCAATCACATTTGAACCGTATCGAACAGTGGGAGGGAGATGCTGAACGGCCGTTTTCTCTGAAACAGGGCGACGACGTTCTTCAGCGAAAAGCTCAGAAAGCGTGCCATCGATACCAAAAAAGAGTGGTACGCGATGGATAAAGCCTGCAGCGACATCTTGTCCAGTGATTGGATAAAGTTCGGGCAGAAGCACTTCGTCAGGATGGAGAACGGCATAATAATTTAATCCATCTGCATATCCCTGCATAAATGCTTGGATCTCGGGAGGGATAGTGTCATATTTTTCATCAACCACATCCCAAATACGCAAGAGCTGCACCATGTAATCATTTGCAGCTGCATCAATCCCATACGCTTGCCCCAGTTTGCCTCGAGCGGCCACGAAAGCCTGTTGCATGGTTAAGAAATCATCTTCTGCATGCGCGTACCCTAATCCAAAAGCCGCATCTGCATCTGTTTTGCCAAAGACATGAGGGACCCCAAAGCTGTCTCGTAAGATTTCCACATCATACTGATCGCCAAGAGATTCTAGCTCGCTCGGTATTCGATTGACAAAGGGCCAAACACCTTGGGGATAAAATACCCATGCCGCAAACAGCCCAAGTGCGATTACAATAAACAAGACGATCTGTTGCCATTTTTTCAGATTTTTCATGTGGAAGCCTCTCCAAGACCTTGAAAGATCACTTATACTATTCTGGTGAGGTTGTGTCAACAGATTGCATCATTTCGCTAAAAGTTTTCTCTGGATTGGCCTCCATAGAAACAATCATTAGCTAATCAATATAAGGTCATTATTTATTATGGAAGAAACGCCACTATTACTTATTCTTGCGATTATTATCGGCTTTCCAATTTTTTTTGGCATGATTTGGTCGTTTGTGATTTTTATTATTGCCAATGTCGGTGGATGGCGTCGTTTAGCCCAGAGATATCGGGCCAAACGGCCGTTTAATGGTAAAAAACTTCGCTTTCAATCGGCCCGCTTTAACTGGGCTAGCTATTCAGGTGTATTGGAAGTGGGTGCTGACCATGAAGGACTTCACTTGCAGCCCTTTTTCCCATATCGACCCTTCCATCCCGCTTTGTTTATCCCTTGGTACGACATTCAAGTTGAGGAAGGTCAAGTATTGGTATTTGATGTTGTAAAATTAACATTTTCCTCAGTTCCTAGTGTGCGACTTACCCTGTACCCTCGAACCTTTGAAAAGATTGAGCCCTACATGAAAGGGGAAAAAACAGGCTGGCAAGTGCGCTAATTACTGTATAGCGAGATCATCGCTTAAAAGAATCGTATTGTTAATCACCATTTGAGCATTATTGTCAAAATTGTAAAAAGAGTCTGAAATGAATAAACAATCCTGCCCTGACTGTAGCCGACAACTGTTTTTCTCTGGAAACGGCCGTTCCCTGATTTGTGAATATTGTGGATATCAAAAGCCCATTAAGCGGAAGGACCCATCCGTTAGAGATTTGGAACATGCGCAACGATTGCGGTCACAGTTTGGACATTTAGATGATGCAGATGGCCGTTCAGAGTCACGCATCCGTGTGGCGGAAGGGAAAAGCTTGGTGCTAAATAATCGGCTCGATGATGCTTATGACGCTCTGACGTGGGTGCTTAAAAATCAATCTTCTGAAATTGAACGCGCCAATGCATGGTATTGGTTGAGTCATGTTTTTGATGAGGTCGAAGAAAAGCGTACGTGCCTGCAACATGCCATCACTTTGGCCCCCAATCTTGGGTTTGCCCGGCGAGATTTAGCTATTTTAGAAGGCCGACTCGATCCTGATGAAATTATTGATCCTGATAAGGTTCAAGAAAGTCGCGCATTGGGATTGGTAACGGCCGTTGTCAATAAACATGCTTGTCCACGGTGTGACGCTGGAATGCATTTCGATTCGCATAGCCAAAATTATAGCTGTGCCTTTTGTGGACTCACTCAAACAGTTGCCGAACAAGAAGCAAGCGAGAAAAACGGCCGTTTTGGTCAAGGCAAATTTGAACAAGAGTTTATGAGCGCTCTTGCGACTGCGAAAGGGCATCTGGAACCTGTGAATTTAAGACATTTACAGTGCTCAAGCTGTGCAACTGACTTTATGCTTTCTCCTGAAACTTTGAGCTTGACTTGTCCTTATTGCGAATCCGTTTTTGTGACTGACAGTTCAGAATCCATAGAAATTATGCCACCCCACGCCATTATTCCTTTTGGTCTTAGTCTCGATGAGGCAGAGCAGGGGATGCATAGTTGGCTCAAAGGGCAAAAACTAGCCCCAACATCAATCGCTCCGCTTCACGGTGTCTACTATCCATTGTGGACATTTGATATAGGTGGGGAAGTCAAGTGGCGCGGTTTTGTCGAAAAGAATGACAAGTGGATACCTGTGTCTGGAAGTCGTCTCACTTTTTTTGATGATGTTCTTGTGCCTGGGAATCGCCATGTGTCAAAGCAGCTTTTACAAAATTTCAAAGCGTTTGATTTATCCAAAATTGAAAAGTATGATGATCGTTTCTTAGCCAAGTGGCCAGCTGAACGGTATACATTTCCACTTGCAGATGCTTCACTAAACGGCCGTAAACGCATCCTTAAACAGCTTCGTAAAAAACAGCGTAACTTAACAGGGCGTTCTGAATACGTTCGTGATTTGCAGATTGGTACCCAAAATGTCGTTGTGGAATCATTTAAGCATCTATTACTACCGGTATGGATTGGGCACTACAAAGTTAATGATACAGAGTTCGAAATCACCATCAATGGGCAGACTGGGGATATTGTGGCAGAACGGCCGTCTAATTTGTTGGGCCGCATGGTTTCTTGGCTTGTTGGGGATAAGTAAGCAACCTCAATGTTTACAATTTGGAGAGCCTAGGCCTAAAGGATATCTTTAGTTATCAGGATTTAGAATGAGGTAAAGGGTTTCTCTTAAAAGGTCAATTTCATAATATTTTATAAATTTAGGATTTTGCCTGTTTAATTGACCAAAGCTCTTGATAAATGGACCCAATTCATCTAATACTTGTGCGTAGTTTTCTTTGAAAATAAGAATGAGCAACGATGCAATATAGCGAATATAATTTGATTGATTATATAAATCCGCATAGAAAATTTCCCTTCCACTAAAAACCTGCTTTCTACAAGCTTCATGAATAAGTATTTCTTTTCCATCAATCAGGCATGTCTTGTTTTCATAGGCAGCCCCCCTTAATATTGATAATTCTGTCAAAATATCATAGACGTTTTCTTTTGGACTTTGAGTAGGCGAGGCCAGAATTTCTAATAGAAATGGAATAACAAAGTAAGACGCTTCACACAATCGCCCTTGTTGCCAGATTCTAGGTAATAGTTGATTGTAGGCTGCTTCACTAGTGATTTTATTGTTTGAGGAAATTTCAACGATTAACTGCGGTATATTTTGAGCATTTCCATTAAATGTTTGAATGTTTTCCCAATCGATATTGTTTAGATTCTCAAGCATGTTTATTTAGGTTCCTTGAGAATTATTCAATTGGTTCCAATATCAATTGATCAACAACGGCCGTTTCTACCGCTTCGCGACTCCAAAGCATCGGGTGGAATTCTCCATTTTGCCAGAGTGGGAACATATCATCGTAGTGAGGGCTGGTTGGGTGTCCGCTTTGCCCCGTTGGTAGCACCGTCAAGCTTGCGTCAAAATCACTCATGTCCACAATCATGCGCATTGAGACATGCCCACGAACCTCAGCCGGATTCCCCCATGACCAACTGTTGGCATTCACAATGCTAGAGCCTCCATCAACAGGGAATGGGCCAAGATTGACCGTTTCTTCCAAGAGACCAATACCACTCAGACCTAGCGGATTGCTCACGAATGTGGCGGTATGGATGCTCCCCCATGTCCACTCGTTCATATCGTCTCCCTGATTTTCTTTGAACCAGTCGACTGCATTGGAAACGGCCGTT
>JANQSK010000068.1 GCA_028284105.1 Anaerolineae bacterium | reverse complement strand
AACGGCCGTTTCTAACAAAATTCTATCTTGGCAAAGAAAAAGCCCACGGTATAATTACAAGATTGCGGGGATGTGGCGGAATTGGCAGACGCGCATGACTTAGAATCATGTGCCGCAAGGCGTGTGGGTTCGAGTCCCACCATCCCCACCTTAACTTTGTAATGAGCGTTGCCTAAGCAACGCTCATTTTTTTCAAAACAGGCAAAAGCAGACTGAAAAATAGAAATAAGACACATGCCATCGATTGCATAAAGCATGTGTAGGAAGAGAGGTATTCAAGTGACCCTGACAATCAGTTCCGAAGAAAATGAAAGCCGAGAGTTGGCTGTAACGGTTGAAGTCGAAGAAGCTCGCGTTCAAAAAGAAATGCGTAAAACAGCCCGTCAATTGAGCAAGCGTTTCAACATCCCTGGTTTTCGTAAAGGGAAAGCCCCCTTTGGCGTTGTGGCATCATATCTAGGCGGCAAACAAGCGATTCGTGCCGAGGCTGTGGAAAGCATGGTGCAACCCATTTTTGCTGAAATGATGGATGAGATTGAATATGAACCATATGCTCAAGCATCATTTGACGATATGGAATTAGAGCCATTGGTACTCAAATTTACTGTGCCATTGGAGCCAGTGGTTGAGTTAGGCGAATATCGCGAACTTCGTAAAGATGTCGAAGAAGTTGAAGTAACGGATGAGGCGCTTGAAGAAGCATTAGAGCGTGTTCAGGCACGTCATGCTGAAATCGAAGAAGTAGATCGAGAAATTGAGCTCACAGATCTTGTAACGATTAGCGGTTTGGGTGAACTCGTAAAAGAAGAATCTGAAGAAACTGAAGAAGCCGAAGAGGCTGAAGCAGAAAGCGAAGAGAGCACTGAAGAAGAAGCTTCAGATGATGGGGAACAAGCGCAAGAAGATTTGGAAGCGGAAGCCAATCGTATTTTGGAAGAAGCAACCAGCAATGTGATCTTTAATGAAGAGCGATTGGACGTGGTCATGGATGCAACAAAGCTCTTCCCAAATACGGACTTTGTTAAAAATGTTGTGGGCATGTCTGCAGGTGATGAAAAATCATTCACGCTTTCCTTCCCAGAAGATTACGAAGATGAAGAACTTGCTGGCAATGAAGCTGAATTTAACATCACCGTTTTGGAAGTGAAGAAACGGGATTTACCAGCACTTGATGATGAACTTGCTAAATTAGAAGGCGACTTCGAAACGCTAGACGAACTCAAAGATCAATTAAAAGATACGCTTCATCAACAAGCTGAATCTGAAGCCAAGAATGCCCTGATTGAAGGCATGATTGACGATGTCATTGAAGATGCGACAATCACCTACCCAGAAGCGGCCGTTAATGTTGAAATTGATGGCATGATGCAAAACTTCAAACAACAAGCAGAACGTTCAGGCTGGAATTTTGAAGATTTTCTAAAACTTCAAGGTGGTAGTGAAGAAACCATGCGTGAAAACTTCCGTGAATCAGCTTCACAGCGGGTTGAGCGCCAATTGATTCTACGCCAGCTTATTATGGATGAACTTATTACAGTTGAAGCCGAAGATATTGACGCAAAAGTCGATAAACAAGTTGAATCCTTCGCTGATAATGAAGAGCTTCAAGAAAATATGCGGAACTATTACAAATCTGGTTATGGGTTTGATATGATCTCAAGTGAGATTTTGATGGACAAAGTGCATGATCGCATTAAAGAGATCTATGCAGGGGATGCACCAGACCTCGAAGAATTAGCAAAAGCTAAGGAAGCTGCTGATTCTTCAGAAGAAGAGTAATTGGGTCGATTATCCTAACACAAATCTAACAATAGTAGGCTACACTCAAAATTCACACTTAATAAAAAAATAAAATGTAGAGGCGAGGCATTGGTCATCACCATGATCAATGCCTCTTCTTTAAAAAGCTGTTCAAGATAAACAGCAAAAAATTATAGGAGATCTGTCATGATGAATATTCCATCGTCGCTTGTACCGATGGTTATTGAGACGACGAGTCGCGGTGAACGCTCGTTTGATATTTTCTCGCTTTTGCTGCGAGAAAGAATCATTATCATGGGTACGCCCATCAATGACCAAATTGCCAATTTGATTGTAGCCCAGCTGCTCTTCTTAGCGCGTGAAGATCCTCACAAGCCCATTCGTATGTATATCAATAGCCCAGGTGGACAAGTCTATTCTGGCCTAGCTATTTATGACACCATGCAACAAGTTGAATGTCCCATTCAAACGGTAGCTGTGGGTTTCACAGCTAGCTTCGGAACCGTGTTGTTGACAGCAGGTACCCCAGGCATGCGTTATGCATTGCCAAACGCGACCATTCACATGCATCAACCTTTAGGTGGCGCGCAAGGTCAAGCTACTGACATTGCGATTCAAGCTCAAGAAATTTTACGCTTGCGCACCAGCTTGAATGGGATTTTGGCACACCACACAGGCAAACCTGTTGAAACAATCATGGAAGATACCGACCGTGATTTGTATATGAATGCACATGAAGCTATGGAGTATGGGTTAGTTGATGAAGTCCTAACGCATGCTGCTGCAGATGCTGCAAATGGTCAGGTAAAGTAAAAAATAAATTCTAAGCAATTTAACTTGAAATATTGAAGAGCTTCCTATATTGGAGGCTCTTTTTTTTGCAAACTTGAGCCGTAGGGGCAGGTGTAAGCATCGTTTTGTTGAATTGGAACCTAAGATTGACTATAATTCGTCGGTACTACCTATTACATTATGTAATTTGGGAATGCACGAATAACTTTATCTAGGATTCGTATATGCATCATTATTTGATGGGGCAAAACAAATTATTTCGCGCGACGCTCGTATTACCACTGCTAGCTTTCTTATTTTTCCTAATATTTGAAACGCAAGAGATTGAGCCATCCTTAGTTTTTGCGGCACCCATGTCGCAAACTGGCCCAGAGGTTGAGTTTGCAACAGGGTCAACGCAAAGCGTGACGGAAGATAATGTCACGGTGAGCTTAAATGTTGAAGTGAGTGCTGCACCTTCTGCGACAGTCACTGTTGATTATGTGATTATTGCTGGTACTGCCACCTTAGGTAGTGACTACTCCGGTTCAACAGCTGGCACCCTCACATTCAACGCAGGGTCAACCGTGCCCCAAGCTATCACTATTAATATTTTTGAAGATACATTAAGTGAAAATAATGAAACTTTTTCTGTTGTCTTGCAAGATGTTATTAGCGGGACATTGGGAAGTAATGACACGGCAACAATCACCATCGTTGATGATGACCCAACCCCAACGGCAACCAGCGGTTCTGTAATTTTTGCAGATGGTTTTGAGCCAAATGATAATTTCTCAGAAGCCTCAGATATTGTTGCAAATGCTGGCGAGACCTGTAATCTCACAGTTTGGCCTATAGGCGACATCGACTATTTCCGTTTTGTTGTGAAAGCTGGTGCAAATTATACAGTTGAGACAGATAATTTATCCTCAGGTTTAGACACCGTTTTGTCTATATATGATGCTAATTTGAATCTTGTTGGTATGAATGATGACTCTGAGCCTCCTGATAAAGCTTCCCGTGTATCATTCACAGCAAGCTCAGATGGTTTTTATTATGCACAGGTGACTAATCGAGATCCGACGGACCCTACCAACAAAACTTACTGCATTGAGGTCATTGAGCTCACACCAAGCGCATCCCCAACGCCTCCATTGGCTATTCCTGGAGAGGCAGATGCTTGTGAATTCAACAGCACCATTGAAACAGCCTGTTTGTTGATTGCTGGAGATACGCTATCTGGAATGAATTTTGTTCCTTCACTAGGCAGCGAACAAGACACGGATATCTATCGGATGTTTGTAAAGACAGGGCTATTTTACACGTGTGAAACGATCATTGAATCCGGTTCTGCAGCAGATACGAACCTCATTTTGAAAGATGCAAATGGCAATGATTTTGTGCCAAATATTGGAAATGATGATCGTGAGCTAGGTGATTTTAGCAGTGAAGTGTCTTATTTTGCCACCTATACTGGGTGGTTGCACCTTGTTATTGGACCTCGCGTTGCACCTCCAGTTGAAGAAGCTGATCTTCACGAATATTCAGTAACGTGTACACAAATTGCTGCAACGGCGACCCCAACACCGTTCCCAACGTTCCCTCCATCAACGGGCGGCGGCGGTGGTGGCACGACAAATCCTACACAGACACCAACACCATTTGAATTCCCAACTCCATTACCAACACCAACACCAATTGATTTCACGTTCCTGACTCCTGTTGCGCAAGAACCACCGGTAATTGATATTCAACCTTTGCCAACGGCAACTCCGGAAGCCGGGTCTGGTGGCCAAATGGTTTCAGTTGGAACGAC
>JANQSK010000067.1 GCA_028284105.1 Anaerolineae bacterium | reverse complement strand
AACGGCCGTTTGCCAATATCGTGTCAATCGTCTGATAAGCAATGCGCTGATACTCACCAAGCGTGAGCGTCTCATCGGGGTTGCAAATGTCGATAAGATGGTGTGGAATGGCCGTTTGCTCTTCGATCGAGGGTTTTGCTGTACCAATATCCATACCGCGATAAAACAGACGGGAATCCGCTGAAACGATCTCACCATTAAATTGCTTGGCGAGTTTTAAAGAGAGTGCTGTTTTACCAACGGCCGTTTGACCCAATATGACCAACAGTGGGCCTTTGTTTTCAGACATCCTACCAACCTAATACCGCTTGCGGAATATGCTCACAGCGAAGCAGTTTTCCTTTTTGATCGAGCTCTACAGCTACCAAATCGATTTGCCAATCGACATCCAAATCATGTTCGGCCACATAAAAGTTGGCTAACTCAAGGAGTTTTTTTGACTTTACGGCCGTTAACGCCTCTTCAGGTGAGCCCATTTTGTTTCCTCGTCGCGTTTTTACCTCAACAAAAGCATACGCATCATCTTTTTTAATAATAAGGTCTATCTCGCCAAGCGAGCAGCGCCAATTCCGAGCCACAATGTCAAATCCATTGGCTTCTAAATGGTGCGCCGCAACGGATTCACCCCATGCGCCTAACTTTTTACGGCCGTTTCCTTTCATTCCTTGAGCCATCCCTTAAGTGTTCCGAAGTTTCTAAACTGAAAAACATGTTAGCAAAAGCTTCAGACCCTCGAGGAAACGAAATTTGAAGCTGTCATTTTATTCAAAACAGGAACTTCGTTTTACTGAAGTGGAGAACAAAAAGTTCTTTGAAATTGAAGCGCTTCGTCAACCTTTTTGTTTTCCTGAAAGCAAATCACATTGACCATCATCGCCATTAAATTTCTTTTTGTGATTTACTTAAATATCTTTCTCACAATTATTTTTAAAAGACTCGGAAGGCTGAGCCTGTCGAAGCCTGGTTTATATAGCTCGCCTTCGACAAGCTCAGGCTCCATTTGCCTTTCTTATTCTTTATGAGACAAAGCACCTAAATACCTTTCTCAATTTTATCCCAAAGTCGGGCATTGATACGGCCGTTTGGGTGATCATCTTTGAATAACGACGGCTGAAATAATAGCTTGTGATACACATCTAATGTTTTTTGTACCGTTTGCTCAATAGTAAATTGTCCGCTCAATTGCTGAGTGACTTCACCCATTTTGTGCAGGTCATCGGGTTGCGCCAACAAAGACGTAATGGCATCTGCGAGATGCGTTTCATCCTGCACGAGAATCCCCGTTTTCTGATGAACCACAATATCACGATTTCCGGGTGCATCCACTGCGACAATAGGCAAACCCGCTGCCATCGCCTCAAGTAGCGTCAAAGGATGCACCTCTGAAATGGACGCTGTCATAAACAGGTCGGCTGCAGCCAAATAGTTAGGCGTTTCTTGATAAGGCACGCTCCCACAAAACAAAATGTTGTGAGCTAAACCGACCTGTTGGCTTAGCTTCCTTAATTGCTTTGCGTCGGGGCCATCTCCCACAAGCATTAAATAAATGTTGGAATGAGTCTCCACCACTTGCCGAAATTGCTTGATTAACGAGCTCAGGTTTTTCTCTTTGGAGAGTCTGCCCACATAGCACAGCAATACGGCCGTTTTAGGGATGCCGAGTGCAGTTTTTGTTTTGGGGTTTGCGGGTGTTGAGAACAACTGTGGATCAATGCCATTCTCAACCGTCACAATCGGCGTAGTGATGCCAAATTGGCGCATCAACGCATTGATGCTCTGTGATGGTGAGATGACGATATCAGCTTGGTCAGTGGCCAATTGCCAAAATTTCCGCACGATAGGAGCAACAAAATTGTAGGGTAAGGATGATAGGTTTTGGGCATACAAATCGTAACGAGTGTGGTTTGTGTACACCACAGGGCAACGGCCGTAACGTCTCGCATAAGACATCGTCATGGGCAAATGATGGCAATGCAAAATATCCATCTGCTGCATTTTTGCTTGAGCCGTTTTGCTCAACCTAGGGCTCATAAAATACCCTGTCTTCCCCAATGGAATCGCTTTGGATGTCACTACCGAGTCATCTATTTTATTCTCATGACCTAGCGTGAAAATTGTGACTTCGTGTCCCATCGCTTCAAAACGCTCTTTGTACAAATCAATCATTCGCACAACGCCATTAATCGTGGGTCGATAACAAAGCGTCACCATTCCGATTCGTAATTTCTTCATAGGTTAAATTATAGGATAGGTCAGATTTGTGGCACGGCTTATTGGTGAACGATTAACCAACGACGCAAATGAGCGAGACTCAAGGTCAAGGCCCACTGATGAATATGGTCTGGAT
>JANQSK010000979.1 GCA_028284105.1 Anaerolineae bacterium | reverse complement strand
GCCTTTATCGTGTTGTTGCAGGTTTCTTGTCTGGGTGTCTTGTCGGGATTCCGCTGGGCTTAGCGATGGGCTTGTCAAACACGATTCGAGGAATATTTGACCCAATTGTTGAATTTTTCCGACCCATTCCACCACTGGCATTTATCCCGCTTGTCATTTTGTACGTTGGGATTGGTGAAGATGCTAAGATTTTGATGCTGTTTTTAGCGGCCGTGTGGATTATGGCTATTGCGGCAAGGTCTGGCGTTTTGGGTGTGAAGTTATCAAAGGTTCATGCGGCCTATTCATTAGGTGCTTCAAAGTGGCAAATTTTAAGATACGTGATATTGCCGAATGCACTGCCTGATATTTTTGTAGGGATGCGCGTTGCGCTTGGCGTTTGCTGGGGGACATTGGTTGCAGCTGAATTTGTGGGAGCACAAGAAGGTTTGGGCATTATGATGTGGATTGCTCAAAAATTCTTTATTACGGAGCTGGTGATTATTGGCATTGTACTGATTGGTTTAATTGCGATTGGTATGGATGTCATTATGAGATATATGGAGCGTTGGTTAATCCCTTGGCGTGGCAAAGGGTAATTTCTAATTATTTATTTTTAACTGAATGAGGTATTTCTAGCCTTTTTAACCTTTTTGGGAACGTCAAGCGGTAATTATCAAAAACGGCCGTTTTTCCACTCCCTGTCTTAACGTTACCTCACTGACTCAATTTGAAGAGAAATATGTCTATCATTTATCTAAAACAAGCCTCCAAAACCCCAAAAACGGACGAGATTCAGACACGTGAGCGGGTCGTCGAAATGCTCGATCAGATTCATGCCGATGGAGAAACGGCCGTTCTTGAATTTGCGCGTCAACTTGACAAGTTTGAGGGAGATGTGGTGATGAGCCAAGCAGATATCGATGATGCTTGTGCTCAAGTTTCTGATTCTCTCAAACAAGATATTCAATTTGCTCACGATAAAGTTAAAACATTTGCAGAACATCAACGAACAGCGCTGATCGATTTTGAATCAGAGCTTTCGCCCGGTGTATTTGCAGGTCAAAAGCAGATTCCTGTGACAACCGCTGGTTGCTACATTCCAGGTGGTCGATATGCCCATATCGCATCTGCGATTATGAGCATCACAACGGCAAGAGCTGCTGGTGTTAAGAATGTCATTGCTGCTTCACCGGCCAAAGGGGATAGCGAAATTCCACCAGCGTTGATTTACGCAATGAGTCTTTCCGGGGCAGATGTCATCTTGCGGTTAGGGGGTGTGCAAGCCGTAGGTGCCTTAGCAAATGGGCTTTTTAGCAACTTCCCTGCCGATATCGTCGTAGGACCTGGCAATAAATATGTTGCCGAAGCTAAACGGGTGCTTTATGGGCAGGTCGGCATTGATCTCTTTGCCGGTCCAACGGAAATCGCCATTATTGCAGATGAATCGGCCGATCCGCATATCGTCGCCGTTGATTTGGTAGGGCAAGCTGAACACGGTTTTGATTCACCAGCATGGTTGGTTACTACAAGCCGGGCAGTAGGTGAATCCGTCTTGGCGCAAATTCAAGGCATCATTGATGCTTTACCTGACTCCCATCGCGAAGCAGCAACCGCCGCTTGGCGTGACTACGGAGAAGTGGTTCTGTGCGATACAAACGAGGAAGCCGTGCAGGTAAGCGACAAATGGGCGCCAGAACATTTAGAGGTTCAGGCAGAAAATTTGGATTGGTGGCTTGAAAATTTAAGCAACTACGGATCACTCTTTTTAGGTGAAGAAACGACCGTTGCTTTTGGAGATAAATGTTCAGGAACCAACCATATTTTGCCCACCAAAGGAGCTGCTAAATACACGGGTGGCTTATCTGTTGGCAAATTTATTAAAACGGTCACCTATCAACGCATGAACAAAACGGCCGTTCGCCAAGTTGCTGAAGTAACCGCTCGCTTATCCCGTGCAGAGGGGATGGAAGCGCATGCCCGCACTGCAGATGTGCGCATTGAAAAGTATGAGGGCGCTGGATGATCATTCAAGATCTTTTCTCACTCTCTGGCAAGCGTGCTCTTGTAACAGGTGGTAATTCGGGCATTGGTAAGGGAATGGCGATGGCTTTGGCACAAGCTGGGGCTAACGTCTTTATTGTGGGAAGAGATAGAGGCAAAGTTGAAACGGCCGTTGCAGAAATCAACAACGAATCAAATTCATGCCAGGGAATCCCATTTAACCTCATTGAACAACCCTTAGAAGATTTAGTCGAACAAGCAGGAAATATTGACATTCTAGTAAACGCTGCCGGTGTCAATCTACGGTTGCCTGTAGATGAAGTTGAAGAAGCGGATTGGGATCAAACATTACATATTAATTTAAAAGTGCCCTTTTTCCTGGCCCGACTCCTTTCCAAAAGCATGATTCAAAAGGGATGGGGGCGCATTATTAACATTGCTTCCCTTCAATCTCAGCGTGCTTTCAAAAATGGTTTGCCTTATGGTGCTTCCAAAGGTGGTGTTGCCCAACTCACACGCGCTATGGCAGAAACATGGTCTGATAAAGGCATAAATGCCAACGCAATTGCTCCCGGATTTTTCCCAACACCCTTAACAAAGCCCCTTTTTGATAATCCAGAGGCTGTCGAGGCGATGGCAAAACAAACAGCAATTGGCCGGAGTGGCAAGATAGAAGATCTGAATGGCATCACTATTTTTTTGGCTTCACCTGCAGCAGATTATGTCACTGGACAAGTCATTTACTTAGATGGGGGATACACAGCGAAGTAAACCAATAGTGAATTTCAAATGAGCCATGAGAAGGCAAGACACAAATAGTTATTACCAAATTACCCAATTACCTAACTATTAAGGAAACGGCAATTTGTAATTAGTTGATTTAAAAGAGAAGAAATTTCCTAAGAAGGAGACAATAAATATGGCAAAAGTAAGAATGACACCGAGTGAAGCGCTTGTCGAAACTTTGGTGGCAGAAGGTGTAGAAAATGTGTTTGGTATCGTCGGCTCCGCATTTATGGATGCGCTCGATATCTTTCCAAAAGCGGGCATCCGTTTTATTTCTGTTGCGCATGAGCAAGCGGCTGCACATGCAGCTGACGGTTTGGC
>JANQSK010000001.1 GCA_028284105.1 Anaerolineae bacterium | reverse complement strand
TGCAAGCGGTGACTGTCTCTTTTTTATTGACGCTGATGTGATGGTTCAGCCTGGGACGATCGGACATGCTGTTGCCACATTAAAAGCGAATCCTCAATTATCGGCTTGTTTTGGTTCGTATGATGAAACCCCAAGCGAGACGAATTTGCTGTCCCAATATCGCAATCTTCAGCACCATTACGTGCATCAGACATCTGAAAATGAGGCAAGCACTTTTTGGAGTGGTTGTGGCATCATTAAAAAAGAAGTCTTTGATGCGTTTCAAGGGTTTCGGAACTTAACACCGGGGCGGCCCAGCATTGAAGACATTGAACTTGGCTATCGACTAAAGCGCGCAAAACATGCCATTCGTCTAGAGAAACTAATGCTCGTCAAGCACCTTAAGCGGTGGACACTTGGCTCTGTTTTACAAACGGATATTCGGGATCGCGCTTGGCCATGGACCCGCCTGATTGTCCAAGATGGGGATATTCCAAATGATTTAAATTTGCAGTTTTCTCAGCGGTTGAGCACATTGGCTGTTTTTGTGGGGGTAGGCTTGCTCTTCTTGGGATTATTGAATCCTCAATGGTGGCTTGGTTTGCTGTTCATTTTCGGCTTGCTGTTTGGCCTGAATCGTCAATTTTATGCGTTTTTACTTGAAAAAAAGGGCCTAGGTTTTTTATTACGCGCCGTATGGTTTCATTGGCTCTATTTTTTATATAGCGGCATCACTTTTGGGGCGGGGGTGTTTTATTGGGGTGTTGTTCGTCGGGAGCTGTTTTCACAATCATCATAACACAGTATAAAATTCGTATACTTTTTGAGTAGCCAATGATTGTTTTTGGCAGTATGCTTCTATGTGAAAACCGAAAAGAATCTTTAAAGCGAAATCGCTAAATATCGGTTTTTACTAAGTAAATTTCATATTTCTGAGCTACGTTATAACAAGATATTTGTGAAATTTGCATAGGAGGGTGACTGGTCACCTTAAATATCGGAGCAACCATGGGAAAATTGGACACGCTTAGAGACAATATTTTGTCTTTAGTACAAGAATATTACGAAGAAGCCTATCAGGAGCAGCCATTTATCCCTGGCGAAACGGCCGTTCCTGTGTCAGGCCGCGTGTTCGATGGAGATGAGATGCAGCATTTGGTGGATGCTTCACTCGACTTTTGGTTAACAACAGGTCGCTTTGCCGATCAGTTTGAAAAAGAGTTTGCGCAACTGATGGGCGTTCGTCATGCCATGCTTTGTAACTCAGGTTCTTCTGCGAATTTGCTGGCGCTGTCTGCTTTGACCTCACCCAAATTAGGGGATCGTCAGCTCAATCCGGGAGACGAAGTCATCACCGTGGCGGCAGGCTTCCCGACCACCATCAATCCTATTATTCAAAATCAACTGAAGCCTGTTTTTCTCGATGTTGAACTGAGCACCTACAATATGGACACAACCCATTTGGAGGCTGCTTTATCCCCAAAAACGAAAGCGATCATGATTGCGCACACATTGGGGAATCCGTTTGATTTAGACACTATCATGGCGTTTGCTAACGAGCATGATTTATGGCTTGTGGAGGATAATTGTGATGCGGTTGGGGCCAAATATAACGGCCGTTCTACCGGTTCATTTGGACACCTCTCTAGCGTAAGCTTTTATCCCGCTCATCACATCACCATGGGTGAAGGGGGCTGTGTTTTAACAAATCGTCCACAGCTCAAAAAGCTTGTTGAATCATTCCGAGATTGGGGGCGTGATTGCTGGTGTCCTCCTGGTGTAGCGGATACTTGTGGCAAGCGGTTTGAGTGGGAGCTAGGCGATTTGCCTTACGGCTATGATCACAAATACACCTATTCACACATTGGCTACAATCTCAAAATGACAGACATGCAGGCGGCTGTAGGCGTGGCGCAATTGAAAAAGTTACCCGATTTTATTGCTAAGCGACAAGAGAATTTTGATCGTCTATATGAAGGTTTACGGCCGTATGAAGAGTATCTCCTGCTGCCACAAGCTTCTCCAAACAGCGAGCCTAGCTGGTTTGGCTTTTTGCTCACTGTTCGGCCAGATGCACCATTTAGCCGAAATGAACTGATTCATCATTTAGAATCTAATAAAGTGGCCACCCGTCTTTTGTTTAGCGGCAACATCACCCGACAACCTGCGTATCAACATGTGGATTATCGGGTCGTTGGCGACCTCACCAATAGTGACATCATCATGAACCAGACCTTTTGGATTGGCGTCTATCCTAAGCTGACAAACGAGATGATTGATTATGTGATTAATGTGTTTGGAGAATTTTTCAAAACCCTTTAGCCAGTCGAATTAAACTTTACTCCTGTAAAGAATCCCCTACTTTCTCTAACAAGCTCACCTGCACAATCTCTTCCAGAACAATTTCTTTGTCTGAGGTTGGTACCTTTAACGCTGATTCAATTTGCATTGCAACTTGTTCATCAATGCGCGCCCCACGCCATTCGGTGTCGAGGTGTTTTTTAAGGTCTTCTATATCATCAAAATAGGTAATAAAGGCGAAATTTTCTTGTTCTTGGAGCGTGAAGAGGTTGTTGGAAACGGCCGTTTCTAACGCGGCTTGGGACTCATCATAGGTGACGTAGTCGCTTTCTTCAATGACCCATCCCACAATGGACCTTTCATTTTCAATGCGAATCGAGACTGGTGGGGGATCGCCGATAGGTTGGATATCAATTAAACGGCCGTTTGGTTTAAGCAGTTGATGACACTTTTTCAGAGCATGACCCATGCCCTCAGCACCCATTCATCACAACGACCAAGAAAGGAGGACAATATCGTAGGGGGTAGCTCCTTCAAAACCCTCTAAATCAGTGGCGTGGAATTGAATCGCTTCACCCAGATCGAGCTCAACTGCTTTTGTGATTTTGTCTTTATTGGGATCTATAGCATCGAGATAGCCAACAAAGGGAGCGAGCTTTTGGGTAATACGGCCGTTGCCACATCCCACTTCCAATACACGCTTTCCTTCAAATCCACCGGAAAAACGTTGAAGTATTTCAAGTTCGGGATCGTTTTTATCGTATCTCATGGTTCGAAAAGGGAAGAGGGTGAAAAGAGACACAGCAAGGTGAATTTATGTCGCCGTG
>JANQSK010001252.1 GCA_028284105.1 Anaerolineae bacterium | reverse complement strand
CAGTAAGGTCAACAGGTTGGTTAGACGGCCGTATATGGATTATAGGTAAAGTCTCAAAGGCAGTTCGCAAACGTCGACAGCTTCGTGCACCATTGGATCGCATTGTGGAAGAATTAAACACAACAATTTGATAGGTGTCTTGAGAGGCAGTCTGTAGCGCTTCTTGCCCTGTGTTTGCAAGTGTCACCTCACAGGCCATTTTCTCTAAAACAGACTCAACGGAACTACCATTAGCTCGTTTCCCCTCAACCAATAGGACGTTTATTTTCGACTTTTCCATTTAATTTTCCTTTGAGGTTTCGCCATTATAGAGAGATCAAAGGATGAGGCAAGGGATTTAAAGCCCAATTTTTAGATTGTCATGATTTGTCACTCAATTGTCATGGAGTTGATTGGCGGTGGTTGGGGGCTGGGGATCGATCACTTTATCACCTTGTCACATCATCAATTCAATACAAAGCAGAAAAGCATTTTTTCTCTTGCATCACTTCTCTCTTCTCTTTACTCTCTTCTGATATGTAAAACTTGCCTCCACCTAAACCCCTACGCTATAATGCACCTATTGTGCGGGCATGGTGAAACGGTATCACATTTGCTTCCCAAGCAAATAGTCCGGGTTCGATTCCCGGTGCCCGCTCTAAAAAAAGGACATCCGATTGGATGTCCTTTTTTGCTTTATCAGCTGAGTTTTATTTTATTCATCTATCTTTTTGGTCGTGCCAAAAAATCGTTTTGGGAAAAAAGAACGTGGCTTTTGGGGTTGATTTTGGGACGACGAAGACGAGGAGGATGTTGATTTGTTTTTTTTATTTTTGGACGGACGAAACAGAGCAGCAGGTGATTTAGACATGTTATTTCTCCATATTTGATTTGCAAATGATGAACGGTAGGATGATGGCGTGTATGAAATCCAATCAAGTTGCAATCAGAATATGGAAGAAGCGTTTGGGAAAGCGTTTGGGTACAACTAGTTGAGGTATTTACGAAAGGCTATAATTACTATTTGATTATCCCCATCATTCATTGCGCGTTGTCGCCCCAATTCGTCAAGGGGTACTAAATGGGATTGGAGCAGGTCATAAGCTTTCTGAAGATGCAATAGTGTTTTCTCCAGGTCGCCAGCTTGTTCATAAATTTGGAATGCTACAAAATGAAACAAGCGATGCGAATATTGTGCTAGCTCATCCTTTTGGGCTTCAAAGCTAATTCGTGTTTCTTTAAATTGTAATTGAGCTTGGCTGTAATCTGGAATATCAAGCAGGGTTCGTGTTAATTGCACCAATGTTTGATAAATCTGCCCCGCCATCCCCATTTCTCGTCGAATGATTAATGCTTTTTCAAATGCATCTTTTGCTTTTAAATGATTCTTTTGGGAGCGGTAGGTATGGCCCATTGTAAAAAATGCCATCGACTCAATTCGGGGCATATTTGCATTTCTGGCGGTCTCAACGGCCGTTTCTAAATACTCAAAAGCCCGCTCAGGCTCCTTCATGCTCATAAAAGCTGCTCCAAGATTATTATTGTAGACGGCAATACCTGAAACAAGGTGGAGCTTCTCACATATATCTAGCGCTTTTTGATAGTTTGTTATTGCCAATTCATAATCAAATCGATGAATCGCCACCCCTGCCAAGCTGTTAAAAAAGCGGGCCGCTGTGGCCTGATCCCCACTTTTTTGACAAGCAATTAGCCCCTCATTAGCAATTCGCTCAATCTCTTCGTAATTCCCTAGGTTCCAATGCGAGTGATTTAGAACTGAAAGCAATTTTGTTTCTGAAATTGAATCATGCAGTTGGCGGCTTATCTTTAAACCGTGTTGAAGCAGCTCTATGGCTTCATGCTGCTGACCCTGATTTTGCAAGATGCTCCCTAATGAGCGAATTGCATTGATTTGCCCTGCTTTGTTACCTTGTTTTTGATAAAGCTCTAAAACCATCTCAATTTGTGGTCTAGCCAAATCATATTTTCCTTGAAGCAAATGAATTGTAGACTGGAGGAGTGTAAATTCAGCCTGTAAACCCATTTGTTGACTTTCAATTGCCCACTGTTTTCCTTGATCAACTTGCTTTTGGGCCTCCTTAAACTGGAGACTGATAATATGGGAACGGGTTTTTAAAACGGCCGTTTCTGCGAGCACGCTGGGTTCATCAATTTGATTTGCTAACCCCACCAAGGCCTCTAAATGGCTTGGCAAGGCTTCAATACGTGTGGCATCTATCAACAAACTCACAAGCTTGTGGGTTGCTTTATATTCCCTTTTAATATCATTTTTTGAAGAGAACGCAATTGCTTTTTTATAGAAATTAATGGCTTCATCAACAGCTGTCTTGCGAGCTGCTTCATCCCCTGCTTTTAAGGCAAAAACGGCCGTTTTTTCTTGAATACCAGCGTGCTCCCAATGGTAAACTACCATTGCAGCTGAAGAACCTTGTGCT
>JANQSK010001244.1 GCA_028284105.1 Anaerolineae bacterium | reverse complement strand
TTTTCTTCATTGTTGATTTGGGTAAGCGTAGATAATTGATTAACAATTTGCGTATCTAATGTTGATTGGGTGTTCTTCTGGACGATTGAAATTTGAACGGGAGAAGGCTGTTCTGGGAATAAGGGCTTTGATGAAAACTCGTAATGATTATTGAGGTATGGAACTGTAATGGAATAGGGTGGGGAGAGTAAAGATGAAAGTTCTAAGGATGATGGGAAAATATTTGAAATAGTTGCAAATGTAATAGGTTCATCAAGAAGCAATATCTCTTTTGCCGCTTGATTAATAAATACAACAGATCCATCTTTTTCGATGATAAGAATACCTTCGCGTAAACCGTCCAAAATGGCCCAAACGGTTTCGGAGGTGAATGTTCCCGTCATTTGCATTAATCACCATCACTAATGTGGTGGGTTACTGGTTGTTCCTTTGGTCTAATCTTCTTAGTTCTGCAGCCATTTCGGTAATCTCACGAATATCAGAAAATTGTTGCGATTTTTCCGAAACGACACCGATGGAAAGCTTCATGAGAGGGGCAAGATCCCCATTTGGCAGTTCGATTCCGCCTTGTTCTCTGTCCATAAAGTTGTAGTGAGAGAGAATGCCTTCGTTAAATCGGGTTCGTATTTGTTCAACAAGCGCCTGAATGTTCTCTGCTGTGGTAATAAGAATGAATGTGTCATTGCTTGGGTGACCGATGAAATCATCCACTGTACCCAAATCGTCCACAACTTCATTGAGCAGCATCGCTGTAAAACGTAAAACCTCATCGCTTGTAACGAAACCATATACGTCTTTAAAAGGCCCAAAGTTATCAATTGCCATGTGTAAATATGACCAGTCTTGGGAACTCATTAATGTCCGGAGTTCATCTTCAATTAGCCGGCTACTTGGAAGCCCCGTAATTGGATCGGTCATATTCTGTCGCTTGTGTGTCGTGATGGATTGACGAACACGAAGCTTTAACTCTTCAATATCAAACGGCTTGGTAATGTAATCGTCTGCACCCCGTTCTAAACCTGCGATCTTATCGCTACGTTCATCACGCTGTGTTAAGAAGATGATTGGAATGTATTTGGTACGTGTAGCTGTCCGGAGTTTCTCGCAAACTGCAAACCCATCCATATCGGGAAGCATAATATCTAGGACGATAAGATCAGGAAGTTTTTTGCGGCAAATTTCTAATGCCTCACTTCCTCTTGCGGCAACTTCAACGAGATAACCTTGTCCCGTAAAAAAGATGCGCAACATGTTTGAAATATCAAAATCGTCTTCAACTATAAGAATACGGCCGTTGCTCATGTGCTAATCCTTGGCGAATATTTTACGTATAGATATTCTCAACTCTTAAGCTCGATTGAGAATGGTTGTTTTTTATAGACTGGCTGTGGGTTTTCACGAGGGCTACTTCTTGGTCAGTGATAGCGCGTTCAAAACTTCTAAACCCACCAAGCTCGAAGCCATGTCGCTTTGCGATTGTATCAATTGTCTGAACTTGAGACAATGAAATATCTTTCCCAAGCGTGAAAGATTCGTAACGATTTTCCAGAGCCAGAGCGATGGTTTCAGCCATACAGGCATACGCCATTTGGGGAGGAAACCCAAAGTTAAATCCAAAATCAACGTTACCAGGCACCTTTGCCATGCCACCCTCAATAACGAGGATGTCTGGTCTCTTTTCAGCCACTTCCTGGGAAATATCTCTTGGTCTCGCCACATCACAAACAACAGCACCTGGTTTGAGGTGCTCTGGCTCAATGATGGCATCAATGGCGCTGGTAACAGTAATGATTAAATCTGCAGATCGAATATCTGAAATTTCTGTTGATGTACGAATAGGTGCATGACTCTTCGATTTTTGAGCTACTTCATTGAGTTTTTCCTGACGGCGACCGACTAGTACTAACTCTTTCACATCAGGGGCTAAAAGTTGGCTACAAACTGCACCAATTGCCCCAGTTGCCCCAATAATGGCGGCTGTTGCGCCTCGTAATGGAATGTCCATCCGTTCTGCCGCCTCATGAATTGCTTGAACCGCTAAGGCAATCGTATAACTGTCGCCGGTTGTGACGGGAATATTGAGGTTTTTTGAAATGGTAATGCCACCATCTCCAACAACCGATGTAAATGCGCCAAGACCCAAAATATCTGCGCCTAAACGTTCTGCATAGCGACCCGTTTGAATAATTTTGCGATAAACAATAGATGGCGGTAGCGACATCATGCGTTTGGGCGTTAATGGACAAGCTAAAAACCAACCGTTGACTTTACGGCCGTTTTCTTTTGACTGGATGCCCTTAATATCTGAAATAAATACAGGTGGAAAGAACAATGATAAATAGTCAATCAGCCAAGCCGGTAGCTTGCCTAAAGTCGGAAACTTTCGGCTGACATCCCGTTTGGGATCGATTGGGTGAATAATGAATGCAAACGTATTTTTCATAAATCTTTCCTCTAAGGGGTGATGGGTCCTATTCCGCGCTAGAATGACATACATTGTACATTGTATGCTCCTTTAAAAATACGAAATAAGACTTACGTACCGTCTTTACGAGGATAGAGTCTAGGATACTTGTATTTATCAGAATATGGATGGTGATCGCTCATTTCGTACGAAACATTTTTGGTAATGATATGCTTCTCTTCTGTTGCGATCAGAACAACATCAGATTCCACCATTCTGGCAGCATAAAAAGTATGCCCAGAGCTGATACGGCAATTGTGACCAACACAGCCACCTAAAATCAGCATATTGGTGTCTTCTAGCTTCCCTTTCAATGTGAAAGTTCGAAGTGGTCCGCCTAAGATGTTGAAATCAGTGAAGGTGTTGCCTGCACCAATGAATGAATCACGCCCCACAACACAAAGCTGTAAACAAGTGTTTTGAGATACAGATGTATTCTCCATTAATGTTGTCATGAATAAGGACGCTCTAAATGGTAAGAAACAACCGTCTCCGACAACACTCAGCATCAGTTGGCACCCTTGAGAAACGGTAACATTATCACCAATCATGCAGTTGTCGATGACTGCGCCGGCCCCAATAGTCACGTTGTCACCAATAGTGGTAACGCCATGAATAACGGCCGTTGGATCAATGTTGCAGTTTTTCCCAATAATAACAACTTCAGAATTAGAAATGACATGTTTTTGTTCAAGAATAGAAGTCCATAAAATCTTGAGTTTTTTCTGCCAGCTTTTGTTGATTGCATCTTCTGAGTCAGCACCACGTGCAAAGACTCCAAAAAGAATATTTGCAACAAAAACATGCACCCAATTATCAATGGGAACAAAAACATTTTCTGGGAGCCAGTAGATTAAGTCGCCAAATTCGGTAGCCATGTATGGGGGTATATGATAATAACCCCTTTCTCGAGGCTTTGTGTCAATTTTTATAGGCTTGGCATCTTCATATTGATTAAAACCCGCTGGTAAATACCAAAGCTCTGCAAGATAGAGCCCATCTTGTTCAATTAGGTTTGAAGACAATGGTAAAACGTGCTCTTTAATCGCTTGATCTTCAACACTAAACGCGAGCTGGCAAGGCCCACCTTCTGCTAATGCTTGTTCATGGAAGGCATCGAGTAATGCTTTGTTAAAAAACAAATTGTCTCGATGCATAATGGTGGGACTAGCATCATCTTCAAATTTTTTGGCAATCTCAATGTCGGGATATTCACGTTCTTCGTCGATGATATATTTCTCATTGAGAAGATCGCGCTGCCATAGCCACAGGGGTTTATTTTGAACCTGCAAATCACGTGCAGTTTCATTAAATGGGGCTATATGATTGCTGTCATTGAGGATAATTCGTCTCATTTAGTATCTACAAAGCGTCAATTGCAAAGTATTTTATCAATATGTTGGTTGTTTTGATTAGCGATTGACTTAGGTAATTAGTCTTGATGAGGACTAATTAGGAAATTGCTAAATCTGATTGAGGACTCCCATTTTGCAAAAAGGTCGTCATGGTTTTTAAAAACTCATCAGGTTCGTCTGTCATAGGGAAATGACGTGAGTTTTGGAAAACTGTGATTTTGCTATTACCAACAGATTGTTTTAACAATTCACTATTTGATGGCGAAACGATGTTGTCCTTGGCGCCGTAGATGCCAAGGATGGGGAGGTCGAGATTAGCCAAAGCGTTTCGCAAGTCGGTTTCGCGTAAATCACCGATGCTTTTGAAAAATGATTCGATAGTTGTTCTTTGGACATCTCTAAAAATCATGCCACGAACGGCCGTTGAGTCACCGGCCAGTAAAATTCGCATTATTGAATGAAGCACAAAGGGATATCGCCAAACCAATTTAGCGATTGAACCGTATCCAGCTAACTGTAAAATGGGATTTAACGAGCGCCCTACAATAGGTGACCCTACAACAGCAACCTTATCGACGCGGTCTGGATAAGTGAGTGCCATCTGCAGGGCAACCGTGCCACCCATTGAATGACCAAAAATGGGTGCTCTGACGATACCAAGGGCATCCATAAATTGATGGACCATTTCGACATAGCTGTCAATTTGAAAAGTTGATTTTGAATTCCCGTTTCCTGTTTTGGATGAATCCCCAAATCCCCAAAAGTCTAAAGCGTATACTCGAAATTGTCTTGTCTTTGCCAGAGCTATCATCTGGTCGCGCCAAACATCCCAAGAATTTATCCAACCGTGAAGTAAGATAATGGGTTTTCCACGACCTATCGATTCATAATGTAGGATACCTTGCTCTGTGACAATCGAACTCAAAATGGCCTCAAAAGATTTTTGTTGACTTCATTTTAAATGATGAAACTTAACAACACAGTAAAAAAGTTGATAGAAATACTGCATTGGGAGCTTCAAGATGTGTTCCCTAGGTTAATACCATCTCAACTACTCACTAGTTTATCAAAACTTGGGAGGAGTTCGACAATTGTTGATAGGGAAGGTTGAAGGTACAACAGTCGAATATTTTTCAATTGAAATAGTAACATTAGCGGGCTTTTCTATCGGTGAACAGCGGGTAAAGACGGTGTAAACGATACGTTAAGTGGGGGCTTTTCCTCTTGATTAATAAATAAAAACCACCCTATTCAATTATTGATTAAATAGGGCGGTTGATTTTAATAAATATTTGAATGAATCAGCCTGTTTTCTAAGATTTACATGAGTGCGTTTAGCCATCAGGATTATCGATTTCATCAAGAATGGAGTAGAGTAATTCCAAAAGGACATTCTTGACTGTTTCTTTATCACTGGCAACACATGGCAAAATTTTCACATCTTCGCTCAACCGCAGAATGATACGTAAATCTTCAGGTTCCCAAGCATCTTCCATATCTTGTTTGTTTGCGGCAACAACATATGGTGTAGAAGCATAGCTTTCAAAAGTCTCTAAAATCCGTTTTGCTTCCCTAAATGTCTCCGGTTTCGTGCTGTCTACCATGACAACAAACCCAAGCATACCTTGAGATAAGATATCCCACATGAAGTCAAAACGTCTTTGGCCTGGTGTTCCAAATAAATATAGGATGAGATCGTCGCCCACAGTAATACGGCCGAAATCCATAGCGACTGTTGTGGAATCTTTGATTTTCTCGGCTTTACTTGTAATTTTCCTTTCAGTTGAAACGACATCAATCTCACTGACTGAACCAATGAACTGCGTTTTACCTGAAGAAAATGGGCCTGTGATGACCATTTTGACTGACTGCATAAATAACTACCTTATGTGTTCTATCGGGAAATCGCACCTAATTATTCGTGCAATTTAATTCAACCCAAGATTTCACTTGAATACAATTGCTTTAAAGAAACTGAAACTTTAGAGACCTCTAATGCGGTCAATCAGGCGAACAACAACAGAACGCTTTGCAGCGGGAGATTGTTCAGGCTGTTTGCCACGGCGTCGGCCAGTTTCATTTTCTACCTTGGCTGGTTTTTTAGGTGCCACAAATTCGACAAGTCCAGCTTGAAGCATGCCGTAAACAATTCGGCGAATTTCAAAGTCGCTAAGATTGTTTGCCTTAGCTATTTGTTGGATGCTGTTACGAGGATTAACAAATGAGACGACTCGCCACTCTTCAACGGTAAGATTGATGTTTTTTAGGCGAGCATCTGGTTGATCAGTAAATCGGAGCGAAACAGACAAGTCTGGCAACTCTTCTTGAAGAATTTCCCATTCTTGTAATCGGCGTGTCCCTTCCATAATGACGCTTTCAAGGTCAATTGGAATCGTAATGTGATCACGAGAAGGTAATTTGTTTGCATCGAACCGGAAAATACCTTCCCCCCAGGTGAAAAGCTTATAAACAATATCTAAAACATATTGCCGTACGCTTTGTATAATATCGTTTTGAGTAACATAGCCAGCTGTGATAAGTAAATGACCAAGCTGTTTATCACTTTTACCAGTTGCATGGGATTGAATAATTCCCGCTTGCTCTTGTGATAATTTTCCTGAGCTTTGTAATATATTTGCTAAGTGACTGTCGTTTTCTTCTCCTACATATGCATAGATAAGCTTCCCTTCTCGGAAAGCCATATTTGCAACTTCGCTTCCTTGAATCGTTAAAGTGCCAGTTTTTCTTGCTAAGTTGATGAGATTAAGAAGTTGCGTTGTAGAGAAGTCACGCAGGTTGCCTTTCAGGGCCATAGTCTATCCTGCTTAATTGATGGAATAAATTGAATAAATCCGGTTTGTAATTGTTGTAAAACTTGGACTGATTTTTTCGTATAAATCATCATTTGGCATTATACATCTGCTCAGAATGTCAGTCAACCAGCCCTAATAGGGAACAAGTAGGGTGATAAATCATTCCAGTTTTATGCGTTGTCGACTTAGATTTGTATTCAAATATAATGTGCATCTTCTTCTAGTTTATTCGTGATTTGTTATTAAAAATTTAGCGTTTTTTGAGTGCAAAATTTTATAAATAAGGTTAGTTATAGAGTTATGAGAATAGAATCGGATATAAAGTTAGGATTTAAAGATGTCATGATCCGTCCCAAACGGTCAACATTAAAGTCACGCTCTGAAGTTTCATTAGTGCGAGAATTCAATTTTCTTCACGCAGGAAACAGTTGGTCAGGGATACCCATTGTGGCTGCGAATATGGATACTGTTGGCACATTTGAAATGGCAAAAGCTCTGGGCTCAGAGAAGTTGTTGACCGCGATTCACAAGCATTACACGATAGATGAGTGGGCTGA
>JANQSK010000972.1 GCA_028284105.1 Anaerolineae bacterium | reverse complement strand
CTCGATCGACGTTGTGCTCAAGAATGATAAATTTAGGTTCTTCACCAGCCCCTTTAGCAACCGCTAGATAGGCACCCATATTACGTTCAGCTGCCCATTGACGATCACCAACAATGATGCCTAAGCCGTGCGCATCGGCAATGCCTTGTGCCGCTTGGGCAAGCTTGGTTGGGGTGGCGACATTGGGTGGCATGTTGACAAGGTCACGAGCGAGGATGGTGCCTGTTGTGATAGCAACGGCCGTATTCTTGCCTGCCTCTATCGCTTCAACCTTACTTTCATCAAATTCTAAAATAGTGAGTTGTTCAATCTGATGTGACTCTATTTTATCTTTTATAGGGGCATCATATTGGTAGAGAGCCAAAATAGAGGCTTCAATCGTTGCCTGAGAAGCAGCCGTGACGTCTAATCCACCGACCCCCGCACCATGAATAATCGAAGCCACATGCGAGCTTTTGAGAGACCTTGCTTTTTTGATAGCGTGAGCAGCAGCTCTACGAACTCCTTCTAAGGAAAATTTCGCGCGATTCCCTAAACCAACGACCAATACGCGCTGGCATGGAAGGGCAGAACGGGGATAAATCACGCCCACCTCCCCTTCTTTGCCAGTTAAATCCCCACTGGCGATGAGTTCTGAGATTGCACCATCAAGTGCTTGGTCAACTGCACCCGTTGCCCCGCTCGGTTGTGTCACATCGTCAAACAGATTAACGATCAAAGTATCAGCTTGGGAATCCGTAATATTTCCTTGGGAAATGGTGATGTTCATTTTTTCTCCTAAAAGTGGTTCGGTGGTTGGAATGAGACAATGATGATTGTAGCAGAAAGTCCGCAGGTGAATAGTAGACATTTATCTAATGTCGGGTATGCTTGAGAACGTTCTAGGAAATTAGAAAATAGTCTTTAGAAATAGATTTTGATTAGAGTTATTCTTTTCTTCAAAGGAGTACTTATGAAATTGCTAATTATTGGTGGAACTCGATTTGTCGGACGTGCGCTTGTAGAAGCTGCTCAAGCGAAAGGGTATGACGTTACATTATTTAATCGAGGGCAAAGTAACCCTGATTTGTATCCTGACGTTGAAAAAATTGTTGGGGATCGAGATGGGGGGCTTGATGTGCTAAAGGGGCGTCAGTGGGATGCTGTCATCGATACCTGTGGCTATGTGCCGCGACTGACAAAAGATTCGGCCACATTTTTATCTGACGCCATTGACCATTACACATTTATTTCAACAATCTCTGTGTATGGCAGCTTGACCATACCGAACATGGCGGAAGATGGTCCTTTGGGAACAATGGAAGATGAGACGGTTGAAGAAATTAATGGGGAAACATATGGTCCGCTCAAGGTATTGTGCGAAAAGTCAATTGATGAAGCCATGAACGGCCGTTGCACCCATATTCGGGCTGGTTTAATCGTTGGGCCGCATGATCAATCAGATCGATTTACCTATTGGCCTGCTCGTATTGCGCGTGGGGGTGAAGTGCTTGCCCCTGGTAAACCAGAATTGGCTACTCAATTTATAGACGTTCGTGACTTGGCTGCCTTTGCCATCAAAGCCACTGAAGAAAAGTTGACAGGTCCCTATAACTGCACTGGCCCTGATTATGCCCTCTCAATGGAAACCGTATTTGAAGCGTGTAAAGAAGCAAGCGGTAGTGATGCGACGTTTAACTGGGTTGAAGAGTCATTCTTGCTTGAGCAAGAAGTGGGTGCTTTTGTAGAGTTACCGCTTTGGATTCCAGAAGAATATACGGGGTTCAACACCATTAATAATGATAAGGCACAAGCAGCTGGCTTATCATATCGACCCGTGAGTGAGACCATTGCTGATACATTAGCATGGGAAAAAACTCGCCCTGAAGATTATGAATGGCGTGGTGGGTTGAAGCCGGAACGTGAAGCGGAGCTCTTAAAAATTTGGCACGAAAAATAGAGCGAGTTTAAATCACTGGGATCATCGCTATTTTTTTAATAAGCGATGATCCCAATTACAATTGGATCATGATTGTTTATACAAGCACCTATTTTGATCCAAACGGCCGTTTATTTACCCCCATCCAAAAAGCACTACCAAAAATTTTAGAAACGTTTGACACTATCACAATATCTGTGAGCAATTTAGCGTATCAAGGAACTGTAGATCTCTTGAAAGCACATGGTGTTCACGTCACCGTTCGAGAAGAACGCCCTCGAAAAGAAGGGGAACTGCCGCCTGTAGGGTTTTATCGAAGAACGGCCGTATCTCATGCGCTTGAGTGTGGTGCAACCCACATGTTGCTTTGTGATTTGGATCGTATGGCACACTGGGTCAATTACTACCCGGAGGAGCTTGAAAAGGCAGTCGCGAAATTAGCGAAAAAAGATTTTTGGGTCATTGGTCGGACGGAACGAGCATTTTTGTCACATCCACCATCTATGGTGCAAACGGAAGGCATTATTAATGAAGTGTTTGCCAAAGTGAGCGGGAAAAGCTGGGATGTGGTTGCTGCAACGCGAGGGATGTCTGCCAAAGCCGCAAAATATATCGTTGAGACTTCAGATGACAACACCTTTGGAAATGATGCCTCATGGCCGCTACTGATTTTGAGAAACGGCCGTTTATCTATTGATTATTTAGCAACGGAAGGGATGGAATTTGAAACGGCTGATGCGTTTCCAGACGAAGTCGCAAAAGCAGGTAGTGTGCCTGCTTGGATTGGTGAGCAAGATGCCAATCCTGAGCTTTGGATGTACCGTTTAAAAGCGGCTCAAGTTGAAGTTCAGTCGATTTTATCAGTTTTAACAGATAACAACTGAATTATTGCTAGGTTCCTGCCAGTTTTCTTCTTAAGCGCTATGGTATAAAGGGTATATCTTTAATCCTGTTGTAGCAAACGACAATAGAAAATTAGATTTCACCATTTTGGGTGGCACAAGCAAGTTTGGAGGTTAACATGTTTGAAGTAACGTTGTCTTTCATCATTATTGAATTTTTAGTTGCGGTATTAGTAGGTGTCATTTTAGGTGTGACAATTAGCCGACCACATATTCACTAAATCATTTGGTTGCAAATTTATTGACCGGATTCAATCATTTAGAAAAGCATGATTGAAGGCTGTTGAAATCCATCCAATTCAATATTATTGTCTAGGATGACAATAACGGCCGTTTCTGGCACCATCATCTCTCCATCCCGAACTTCAAATTGCTCTTCAAGATCGCTGAGATAGTTCGTGTGTGCGCCATCAGGTAATGGAGTTGGCATCACATCGATGAGGCCTTGTACATTAAATGCACCATAAATTGTTTGCGTTTCTGTTTGCCAAACGGCCGTTAAGACTGGGGAATGAGTTAAGAGGGTTAAACGGCCGTTGACCACACAATCATGTTTTTTAAGTTGACTGAGCTTTGTAATAAATCGTTGTAGACTATATTCATTCCACGCCACCTTATCAACATCAAATAGATTCGGTGTATGCAAATTTTCTGACTCTTGGCCAGCATATATGAGAAAGGCTCCTTCATTAAACGCCTGGAAAGCCGTCCAAGCTAGAGCTTGTGCTCGACTTGGGGCGCGTTGAGCAATGCGAGGTTGGTCGTGATTTTCAACACATCTCATTTTTACGGTGTGACTGGGATAGATGCCTTTTTGGAATTGAAGCGCTGAAAAATAGAGTGGCACCATCTCAGGATCAGCGACAGCTTTTTCCCAAAGTACCCAAATGTCATAATCGTAGGAAAGATCAAACGCGGAATGAAGTTCTCCATCAGCAGAACCTGGCTTGCCAAGCTCACGCTGCCAAATTAGAAAGCCAGTATGTACAGATTCGGCTAGCCACAATACATTCGGATTGAGGGTAGCTATTTCCTCGCGAGCTCGTTGCCAAAACGGCAACGGAACCAGTGAGGCTACGTCACAGCGGAACCCGTCAACGCCTAAATTGACCCACAATTTCAAACTATCAATTAAATAGGTCCAAAGATCTTCATTGGGGTGATTTAAATCAATGATATCGCTCCATTGTGGAACAGTGGTGGTTGGACGGCCGTTTTCATCTAAATGGTACCAATCTGGATTGGTATCGAGCAGAACTGAATCGTGAGATGTGTGATTAAAGACCACATCAATCATCACCTTGAGCCCCAAAGCGTGTGCATATTGCACCAGCATTCGAAATTCCTCACGAGTGCCATACTCAGGATTTACCTCTCGATAATCTTGAATCGAATAGGGACAGCCCAATTCTCCCTTTTTGTTGAGTTGCCCAATTGGGTGGATGGGCATAAACCAAACGACATCAACTCCCATTTCACGGATTCGTGGAAGATCGGCAGAAATATCTGCAAAATTCCCATTTTGACCGTGATTACGAACGTATATTTCATAGATTACAAGATTGCGAACAGATTTGGGTGTATTGACTGCCATCTAAAATAAAACCTCACTGATATCAATAAAAAGCTACTTTGAAAAAATAGCCTGAGCACAATGATATGATCACTTCTCGGTGAAATCCATCTCAAATTTAGAAAAATGTGACCAAATTGATTCTTTGTTGTCTAAAGAGAAACAGGAAATAAATGCAGGGGCAAGAGCCATGACCGTAGGTATTTATTTCTAAATCTTTAAATCACTTTATCGATATTGTTTAGAAGGATCTCAATTGAAATGATAAGCAGTTCAATCATTCCCAATACGTTATTTGATACGCCACCCCAATTTATTAATCGGAAACCAACGATTCTTTGTTTTGAAGAATCACCGCGATTGATGCGGATGGTGATGTGGCTTTTATCAAAGGATGAATATGAAATTATTTGGGCAAAGAGTGCAGAAGAACTGTTGAAGCTGGCAAAGTTTTACCAACCAAAGCTCATTTTGGTTGATGAGATGCAGCAAATGCAAATTTCAAAGGCTTTTATTAACCAAATCAATGATTTTGTGATGGAGTTAAGTTTTCCAGAAAAAATCTTGCTTGTGGTTGATGACAATTCAATGTCAAGCCGATTAGTTGAGAGAGTAACGGCCGTTCCAATTGAGCAGCTGTCGATGAATCAATTAGCCAAATGGCTTAATCAATTTAAACAAAACTCCGTTTCAGAAAATCAATCAATCATCTGTGAGTAACCCTGCTAATAACTAAGATAATTGTTACATTCGCAGACCGCATTTGTGACGCTGAAATGAGTTTAGAAAAAGTATGTGTGGAGCTGCCCCGGTATCCAGTTGGATACCGGGGCTTTTTTATGCTAGTTTTCCATTAACACAGGCTCAATGTGTGATAAAGCCCAATCAATTTCATCTTTGGTAATAACCAGTGGGGGAGCAAAGCGAATGACATTTTCATGCGTTTCTTTGCAAAGAATTCCCTTGTCTTGAAGCGCTTCACAAAAACGACGGGCGGGCCCGTGGAGCTCAACGCCGATAAACAACCCCTTACCGCGAACTTCTTTGATATGATCACTTTCGATGCGGCTGAGACGACCCTTGAAATATTCTCCAAGATCATAAGAGTTTTGAACCATACCTTCCCCATCAAGCGCTTTCAAAGCGGCCTGACCAATGGCTGCGCCTAGCGGGTTGCCACCAAATGTGCTGCCATGATCGCCAGGGCGAAGTAAGCCTAAAATTTCTTTACTGCCTAAAACACCAGAAACGGGATAAAAACCACCGCTTAATGCTTTCCCAATAATGGTCATATCTGCTTTGACATCTTCATGATCACAAGCGAACATCTTTCCGGTGCGACCGAACCCTGTTTGAATTTCATCAGCAACGAATAGTACGTTGTTTTCTTTACAAATATCGTAGGCTTCTTTGAGGTACCCTTCAGGTGGAACAATCACCCCACCTTCGCCTTGAATAGGTTCGAGCATAAATGCGGCCGTATTTTCATTGATAGCGGCTCTTAATGCATCGGTATCACCATATGGAATGTTGACAAAACCGGGAGTAAATGGGCCAAAATCTTCTTTGTATTGATCTTCACTTGAAAACCCGATGATAGTGACTGTGCGGCCTTGGAAGTTACCATCACACACAATAATTTCAGCTTTATCTTGAGGAATTTCTTTAATCTGATAGCCCCATTTGCGAATGAGCTTTATCGCTGATTCAACAGCTTCTGCCCCCGTGTTCATGGGGAGCGCCATTTCATACCCAGTCATATCACATAATGTTTTGAGGAATGGACCCATTTGATCATTGCGAAATGCACGCGAGGTGAGCGTGACACGTCCCATTTGGGATTGAGCGGCTTCCAAAATTTTGGGATGACAATGCCCTTGGTTAACGGCCGAATAGGCGGCAAGACAATCTAGATATTTATTGCCATCAACATCGTAAACCCAAACGCCTTCAGCATGTTCAACCACCACATCCAATGGATGGTAATTGTGAGCACCATAGGTGTCATCTAGTTCAATATAGGTTTGGCTTTTAGACATAAGATTACTCCTCGTAAAAGTTCTTGTTACAAAAAAAGCCTCAATTTCGTTGCGATAGTGGACCGCAGAAATCAGGCTTTGCTCGGATCAAGGGAAAATGAATGATTTGATCGTCTTTTCGATGTGTCTCCAATTAGAGACGGGTTTCGTTTATTATAAGAGAATGAATTCTTTGTGTCTATGAGCAGTTTTTTGCTAAATATTTTGGTAAATGGATTGGCTTTCAGTAAAAACGGCCGTTTTCTGATTAAAATCACCAAATTTCTAGGAAACGTGACTTTTACGGCCGTTTTTCGTAAAGTGAAATAGAACAATAGCAGGAGCGATTATGAATTTACGACTTATATTTTTAATTGGTATCTTGTTAATCTTAGTCGGGGTGGTGCTGGTTTCATCATTTCAAATTGTGATGCATTACATGCGGAATAGTGGTGAAAGCGATTCCGGCTCTGTTGAGTCTCCTGATTCAAAAGAGCAGATCATCTCAGACTTAGCGGATGAGAATGAACGACTAAAAGCTGAACTTGATAACTACAAGCAAAATGAATAAATGATAGACCATCAGTTTGTGGGTAAAATAGGGGCATGTACGATCAGATTGCCCGCTACTATCAACTGACCCACGCTGATTTAGATGAAGACATACCTTTCTGGCTAGACCAAGTTTCTGGATTAGGTACCCATGTGTTAGAGCTTGGCTGTGGGTCAGGAAGATTGTTGCCTCATTTAGCGAAAAAAGCGCACTTTGTGCACGGGGTTGATATCTCTAGCACGATGCTAGCCTTAGCCAAAGAGGGCTGTCGCACGTTGCCCATTCCATTGCAGGAACGAATTACGCTAAC
>JANQSK010001108.1 GCA_028284105.1 Anaerolineae bacterium | reverse complement strand
TGCTTGGCCAGAGAGATTAATAAATTACGAATGAACTCCGTTCTTATTTCCCCTTCGATATTTTCATAATCAATACCGAGCTCAAAACAGAGTGTTCTTACTTCACTAAAGCTGAAGTATTGATCAATATTGCGATGTAATGATGTTAAATATTCAGCACTGGTTGGCATGCTTTATTCCTTCTGTTTCCCAATCATCTTTAACGCAAATTTGGTGGCGCCCCCAACAGCTTTGGCAATAATTGTGTTGGTAAATAAGCCAGTTAATGTTTCAACAACCATAGGCACTGCATCTGCAATCTCAGTCACAATTTCGGCGATTTTTTGATCATCTGCTTCTTCACCTTTTGCCACTTCTGTTTTAAGGTCTTCGACCTTAACAACGGCCGTATTATTTTGAGCAACAGCTTGAACGAGCGGTGCAAACAAGGTGTTTAATTCTGAGCCAGAAAACCCCTCATTAACAGACACATTGGCAGAGGCACCACGACCGATAGCGATTCCTTGCCCCCCGCTAATATCCCCTACTGTTGTCTGATCTCCTCCAGCCTTATTTCCAGATACTTGATCGCCATGTATCGTATCTCCTTGAATAGACTTATTACCTCCAACATAGTCGCCACCACCAGTATTGATGTTGTCTCCAATTTGACCAATATTCGAGTTGGGGCCAATGTTGAATTGATTCCCATGCACCGTTTGATTCTCTTGATGAAATGTTGTTTGGGTGCCGGCTGCGGGTAATGGGGCTATTGGATCCGGAGCAGAAACCCCTTTTGCAAGCCCCTGTCCACCTAAAAGCTGAGCAACTGGGAAAACCCCGCTCGTCTTCATTACAGGGGTTTGATCACGACGTTGGGCTTTGGCACTTTGAGCTACTTTGTGCGTCACCCAGCTCATCACATCTGTCACATAAACCACAGTGGCATCATCGGCATGGGGTGCGTGGCCAGTGAGCGATTCAATAAAATGGTAGGTAAACAGGCTCATTTTGCCATCGTTCCGAACGTAGGATGATTGCAATCCCGTCGAGGAGTTGAGAATGGCCCTCCCTTCACCTTGGGCTAAATCTGCAACCGCTTTGGCCCCGTCACCAGCATATTCTGGAATGCTTTTAGTTTGGTCTAAATCAAGCGGGAACGCTTCTGACTGAACGGCCGTTACATCAAAGTTCTTCACGTCCATCCCAGCTGCATGACAGCAATCTAAAACGACCAGCAAGCGTTTCGATTGAATCGCACTAATTTCGCCAGCAAAATCTTCAGCAGAAATAGCATAACGCCGAGCACGACTCATATCTTCAATATCATAAGGAATCAGATAATATTTTTCAGTGGCTTTCTCACGCCAGCCATGTCCCGAATAATAAATAATAACGGTTGAATCAGGATCTGCTTTGACTTGATCTTGCAGTTTATACAGGGCGTCAAAAATATTATCACGCGTGGAATCAGCCCCTTTGAGAAATTGCACATTAGCAGATTCATAAGCGCACCGCTCTGGGTGAAGCAATACATCATGCACGGCCGTTACATCTTTTGCGACGGCTGGCAAAGCTAAGTGAGGTTGCACATTTTCATCTACTCCCACAACCAATGCATACCCATGCTTAAAAGTCTCACTCATGTTTGATTCTCCTCATATCAATGATTAATGTTCAAAGATCGCAAAGAATGGCTCTTTGCGATCACTTTTAACTTTGTTAGGGAACGATACAGACTCAAAGAATGTTCCATTTTCTTAAAGTCTAACGCACCATGTAACACATAAATGCAGGTGTGTTACATGACGCCTAAACTTGTGTCACAGTGACGCCTGATGGCACATTAATTTCAACCACATTAGATTGGCTATTCTGATTCACCTTGAGTTCAATCCCGGCAGGCACCTGTACGTAAACTGTTCCTTGAACAGATTCTCCACTGTTGCCTTCATCACCCGTGCCTTCTCCATCATCATCTGGTGTACCCTCATCAACTTGAGCATCGAGAGTGATTCCATCAAAAAAGAAATCTTTTCCCCGTGCCCATTTGCTTTTGACACGAATGACGATTTCTGCTTCTCCGGAATCAGGCACAGTAAAGGTCACGATATGACGATACCATTGTCGGTCTCCCATATCAAAACCATTGACCCAACTGCCCTCGTCGTTCACCCACACGCCAGATTCTGCCCCATAAGCATCCGTTTCATTCCGCATATGAACTTGAATTGGTACTGTAAGTGTCGCTTGGCTACCAGGCTTTAAACCAGTAACGGTTTGCGATAATGTTGCCCCAAAAGGTGCCCCAAAGCTAAAGATTTTAAATGTCGCTTCTCCATCCAAAATAAGCGCATCCCGACCCCCAAGCTGTTCATTGCTCGGTAATTGCTCGCTCAGTTTATGGACACATTCAGGAACACCTTTCGATTGTGTTCCGGAATCATCGTAAAGTGGTTGGCCTGGTTCAATCCATTCGAGTTGCCAATGATACGGCCGTTGATTGCGTAACCACCCTACGGTTGCCGGTAAAGTCTCCCAGCCTTCTGAAAAATTCCCATTTTGTAACATGCGTTACTCCTTAAAAATTATCGTTTATGAATTGGTTTGTGATGCAAAATTGAAGGTAAAGAGTTGCAATTCTTCACCTTGCAACTCTTTCAAACTCTTTTAACTACCCGCACCATTCCCCTTTCGATATATCATTGCTGAGATAATAGCTTTCCGTAAATTGTGCTCAACTGAACGTGATGGCTCATGCTTCATATATTTTTCTTTTAGCGAAGTGACAGGGTTTTCGGCCCCAGGTTCAGTTAGAGGGTCAAGCATGAAATAATCGTCCTCTAAACGTTCAACAAGAACAACCCAATGTTGGTCGACATCATGATTATTCAATTCATAATCTACTTGCGCTACAACAATTTCCCCCCTTGCCAGTGCGTTATCAATTCGTTGAATAGGGTTTACTGGCTCCAATGCATACTTGAGTTTTGTTTCCTTTAGAGATTTCATATTGCCGAGATTTTGTAAACCACCAATAAACAATGGCACATTAAAAGAGGTCACTGAACTACCTTGAGCATATCCTCCCTGGTTAGTTGGCATTCGCTTCAAGCGCGCATTGAGCTCCTTGGGATTAATTCGAATCCCATTGGCTGATAGTGCCATTGCCATACAGGTCATCAAGCACCCCCATGTTCTAATCGTTGATAAACCAAAACCAAGTTGATCATCTGCCCAATCTTTATCAACTTGCGAATACCACATAGAGCTATCCGCCTTTAAACGTGCTAAAGGAGTGTTTGGCGGAGGGCCACTTGATCCAGGCGCCCCCATATAAATCACAGCTTTCAATGGTGGTCCAAAATTATTTCCCCGATCATCCTGCATTCGCCAAATAGACTGAATTTCACCCTTTTTACCATGGGGAGCTGTCATTGGCACGGTCAAAGTCACTACATCATTAGGTTTTGCATCAGGCACGATATGTGCTTTTTTGCCACGCCCCATCTGTGCATCACCCTCAACATGAACGAGCCGAAATCCATTACTCCAATGGCGTTTACCCGTATTTCGCACCTGCCACTGTTTGTCAAAATTGGTACCAGCTACCATATGTTCATTATTCATCACATTAATGTCTCTAATAAACTGCATGTCTGGACGACGGGCTGATGTACCAACAGGCGAGGCAGGAACGACGGTAATTTCAACATAAAAATGCCCAAATGCTTTGCCAGCATGATCTTTGATGTTCCACGTGCTGCGGTAGGTACGACCTGACTGTTCGGGTGCGGTTAAAGTGAGGGTAAACACGGCCGTTTCTCCCGGTTTAACCTCAGTCGAAGCGCCGACATCTTTAAGTGCATAAGTTTTCTTACTAGTCATTGCCGCAGGATTGTCACCTTTACTCAAGAAGCCAAGCTTAAATTTGTCATTCCATACGGTTGTACCAGTATTTTTAAATGCCCAACGGCAGGTAAATTCAGTGCCAGCTTCAACAGCGTTCAACTTGTTATGCGAAGAGCTAAATGACACAAACTGTACCTTGGAAACATGGGCAAATGGATCAAGCGACTTTGCCCCACCTTTATTCAAATCTCGCATATCGGCAAAGGCGTCAAATACATGGGGTTTTGGCTTATTATCCTTGGTATTAACCCCAGCATTCCGCATGATATCTGTCCAGCCAAACCAAATAAGCGCCTGCACATAATCGGAATAGCTTGTGGCAACTTCATCAACAACTTCGCGGATATAGGTGGCAATATTGGCATAGTGCTCAGAACCAATATGAATATCAGCAGCCACACCTACTTCTGAAATCCAGAGCGGAATCTTAGGAAATGCATTCTTAAACATGTCAAGAGCGTCCCCAAGAGGCCCAATTGACCCAAAGTTAAACAGT
>JANQSK010001104.1 GCA_028284105.1 Anaerolineae bacterium | reverse complement strand
CAAATTGCGCCAAGATGTGGATGAGATGAATGGGAATCCCGCTTGGTTGAAATCAGGCATATCAGCCTATGCATTTGCTGCTCAAAACCCCACATTATTTCATTTTGGTGGGTCAATGAGTCGATTGATGACCCAAATGATAGGCAAGGACGGCTGGATTGGTCGCTTGCCTGGTCCACTATCGGGTTGGACACAATCAAGAGATTTTCCAACTTTTGCCCAAAAATCATTTCGGGATCGTTGGCGACAGGAGCGTGGCGAATGAGTCGTGAATCTTTTTTGAAAAATATCCGTCAAAAACTAGATGATGCATATTTGCCAGATGCTCCTGTGCAACATCCTGGGAAGTTTAATAAATACTCTTGGCAGCCCGATACACCAACCGATCAGCTTGTAAATCAATTTAAACAAGAGCTTGAGGCCTTAAAAGGTCATGTTCATGTGCTGGATGATGTTGAGGAGATTGCTGATACGATTTTGAACATCTTAAAGCAGCACAATACCCAACGCATAATTTCTTGGGATGATGAAAATTTAGGGCTGGTTAACCTCAAGTCTACTTTAGAAGAGGGTGGCGTTGAGATTGTGGATTCGGCACTGCCTGAGGATGTAAACGGCCGTAAAAATCAACTTTCAGCAATCGAAGATGTATTTGTGGGATTAACAGGAGCACATGGCGGACTGGCTGATAATGGGGCGGTTGCATTATTGAGTGGAGAAAACAGAGGTAGGTTGGCGTCGTTAGCGCCACCTGTTCACATTGCTCTCCTTAAAAAAGAAAACATTTATCCATCAATTCCAGCCTTTTTAGCAGATGTGGATGAAATTGTGGCCAATAGCAGCAATTTAGTATTTATCGCTGGTCCAAGCCGAACGGGTGATATTGAAATGACACTTTCAATTGGGGTACATGGACCGGGGAAAGTCCACGTGATAGTGACTCCGTAGAGCTTATAGAAGCCACATTTGCCTTAATAAAATGAAACTCAATCAGAGCGTATCAAACCTGTCGAAGTGATAATCATTATCCTTCGACAGGCTCAGGATGCTTTTGTGAGGTTGATATTAGCCATTCTCTTAGAGAATTTTAGTCAGCGCTTCATCCAATTTGGCGACGGTTCGATCAACATTGTGGAGCTTATCTAGGCCAAACAAACCCAAACGGAATGTTTGGAAGTTTTCTGGTTCATCACATGCTAAAGGAACACCAGCCGCAATTTGTAAGCCAGCTTCTTTGAATTTTGAACCAGATTTAATCCCCATATCGTCTGTATAACTCACAACAACACCTGGGGCTTGGAAACCTTCAGCTGCGACGCTTTTAAACCCTTTGCTTTCAAGTAAATTCCGAACTTTTTCGCCTAATTCTAGCTGTTCAGCTTTGACTCTCTCGAAACCGTACGCTTCAGTTTCTTTCATCACATTTCGGAAGCTTGTGATAGCGTCAGTTGGCATTGTGGCGTGGTAGGCATGACCGCCATTCTCATAGGCTGCCATAATTTGTCTCCATTTCTTAAGATCACAGGCAAAGCTGGTGCTGTTGGTTTCATCAAGATAATCTAGCCCTTGCTGATTCATCATCACTAATGCCCCAAAAGGCGTTCCACTCCAACCCTTCTGAGGGGCGCTAATAAGCACATCGATGCCGACGGCTTCCATATCGATCCATACAGTGCCTGACGCGATGCAATCTAAAACAAACAGCCCGCCTACTTCATGAACTGCATCCGCTACAGCTTTGAGGTAATCATCAGGTAGCATCATACCAGCCGACGTTTCAACGTGTGGTGCAAAGACGACGTTTGGCTTTTCAGATTTGATTGTGGCTACTACTTCTTCAATTGGGGCTGGCGCAAATGGGGCTTGGTATTCGTCAGCTACCATTTTGGCTTTGAGCACGATCGTTTCCGATGGGATATTGCCCATTTCAAAAATCTGGCTCCAACGATAGCTGAACCAGCCATTGCGAATAACTAAGCATTTTTTGCCAGTTGCAAATTGGCGAGCAACGGCTTCCATACCATAAGTGCCGCTACCAGGCACAATGGCTATGCCTTGCGCATTGTAAACGTCTTTAAGCGTGGCTGAGATGTCGTTCATCACCCCTTGGAAAGAGGCTGACATGTGGTTTAAAGCGCGGTCTGTATAAACCACTGAATATTCAAGTAATCCATCAGGATCAATGTCGGGTAATAGTCCAGGCATGTTTTTCTCCATGTGTGTTCTGTTTTTTGAAGTATAGATAAAAAAGATGAACTTTCAATAAAGCGGCGTTTCTTCTTTTTCAGCTACAATCCCCTGATGTTTGAAAATTTAGATTTAGAGTTGATATTTACTATTGGTGGGATTTTATTTAGTGCAACAGTTGTGGTTCGTTTGGCAGGGTTCGGTGGGTCGCTCGTTGCTATGCCACTTATTGTGCCGATGCTCGGCTTAACCTTTTCCGCCTCATTGATGAACTTGTTTGGGGTGGCGAGCTTTTCGTTTGTTATTTTTCAAAGATGGCGTGATTTAACATTTGGTGATGTTTGGCGGATTATTTTGGCCGGTATGTTTTTGTATCCCGTTGGGATTTGGACGGCCGTTTTTGTCCCCGAAGCGCTCATGCGCTTTGTTCTAGGCATTATTTGTATTTTGTTTGCGATTTACGGACTGGCTAAATTGCCGTTTCCATTGCTGCAGCATCCCATTTGGCAATGGATAACAGGGGCTTTTGCTGGATTGTTTGGTGGTGCATTTAGCGTGAGTGGTGTACCTGCTATTCTTTATTCAAGCACGCAAGATTGGGAGCCGGAGCGATTCCGTTTAAATATGTTTACATTTTTATTGACGATGTCAATGATTGGGGTGGTGTTTCGCATTTTAGCAGGGCAAATCACAAGACCCGTTGTGTCCCTTTGGCTAACGGCCGTTCCATTTCTCTATCTGGGCATAAACGTAGGTGAATATTTAACCCGCTTTGTTTCTAGAGAACGATTTCGGCAGTTGGTTTTGGTTCTGTTAATTATCTTGGGTGGGCGAATGATTAATTCAGCTTTAGGATAAACTCTTCAGCTTCTGAGTTACGGCCGTTTGCAAACCCCTTATCCTCATCTGAAATGACAAACCCATTCTTTTCAAGCACACGCTGTGAGCCCATATTATCTTTGACAATCCTTGTAAAGAGGGGGCGAACCGAAATTTCTTGAACAAAGAGCCGCACGGCTTCTGTGGCAATCCCTCTTCCCCATTCAGACTTATCAAGCCAATAGGTTAATTCTGGGTCTCCAAACCAACTATGGCAAAGAATATGGCCAGAAATACGGCCGTTGTTCAAAATGGTTCGAATAACGATGCTTTCATCCGCCAGGACCTTATCCCAATGAGCTAAAAAAGCTTGTTTGTCGTTTGGGTTCTTGCTAACAAATGCCGCCATATAGCGTGCTTTTTCATCTTTTTGGTGTTCAAAGAATGCATCAAGATCATCTTTTTGCAATGCTCGAAGAGAGATAAGGTTCATACTCATTTTGAAATATTAAAAGGGTGTTTCAATCGACAGTTTTTCTTTTAAAAGCGTTTCAAGGTATGGGGTGACCTGCCACATTGATTTAAGCGCATTGTACTCTTCAACAAGTGATGGGCTTGGTAGATGTGGCGTTTTCTTGGCTCGAATGAGAAGATTTTTACCTGTGTGTTCGGTTGAAACAAATTCAACAATATCTGTTTGGTAACCCATCATTTTCAAAATCATCGTTCTGAAATTGTCGGTCAAAATATCCCCAAGCCGTTCTTTCAATGGGCCTTGTTTCATAACGGCCGTAAATGGGCTGGGGCTTTGTTGTTTGGCTATTTGAGCTTGAAGATGATGGTGGCAACAAGGGGCGACAAAGATCATGTCGCTGTTCCATTTCAAAGCTTGCGCCAATGTTTCATCCGTCGCTGTATCACAGGCATGTAGGGCAAGTACCATGTTAGGATTTTGTGTGGGTTCAAAATCAATAATAGTGGATTGTTGGAATGATAATCCATCCCAACCGAGCTCTTTGGTTTGTTCTGTTCGCCTATCAAGTAGAGATTTTGTGATATCAATACCCGTCATTTGAACGGGCATGCCTTTGAGTTGATTAAGATAGTAGTAAACAGC
>JANQSK010001102.1 GCA_028284105.1 Anaerolineae bacterium | reverse complement strand
TGAGTCCCTGACCAAATTTCAACCCGGATTTCGGGCATTGTTGAACCCATGGTGGCAACAAGCTCACCTTCAACAAAAACTTTGGCTTCGGGATACCACTTTGGATGAGTATTTTCTTTCATTTTGCTTCTCCCTATGCCTCAGCAGGATAAACACTAACCACTTTACGGCCGTGTTTATTTTCAAATTTAACGTGACCATCGATTAAAGAATAGATGGTGTAATCTTTGCCGAGTCCAACATTGTTACCAGGAACATATTTTGTGCCACGTTGACGTAAGATGATATTGCCACAGATAACAGCTTCACCACCATATTTTTTTACACCAAGTCGTTTAGCATTACTATCACGTCCATTTTTGGTTGAACCAGCACCTTTTTTATGAGCCATGTTTATACCTTCCTGTTTTACCCAGCCGTAATCGAATCGATACGAATGCGTGTATAGCTTTGCCGATGACCTTTGCGGCGGCGATAGCGTTTCTTGGGCTTATATTTCCATACGAAAATCTTCTTGCCACGATATTGTTCAACAACGGTTGCCTTGACGGAAGCACCTTCGACTGACGGTTGTCCTACTGTAATGCTGTCGCCATCTGCAACAAGAAGAACGTTGTCTAAATCAAACTGCTCACCGACTTCGTAAGGCAACTTTTCTACTGAAAAGCTGTGACCTTCTTCGGCGCGGTATTGCCGGCCACCACTTTCAACAATTGCGTACATGGATATCCTCCAAAAAAAACACGACATGGGGTTCATGTCGTTGCTTTGTAAAGTCTTGCATGGGCAGTGGTTGAAAACCCATACAGCGACTTGGGATTATAATCAAGCCGACCTAAAATGTCAAAGTCATTTTAGTCATATTTTTGAATTAAAATTGATCGACTAATTTAGGCCTAATTTTAGGGGAATTCTTTAATATATGCCCCTTCGGGAAGGGTAACGGCCGTTGTCCCTAAAGTCTCAACGTCAAATAAAAGCCAACGATAGGAATTGTAATCCAAATAAACAAGCTGTGAGTCGTTGATCCACCGACCATAAAGCCCCATTTCAAGCTCATGATAGATGGTTTGATCAGAAGTCAAAATCCAATTTGCGCTTCGCATCTCATAAGCACCTTGAATAATAAGAAATTCCCCTGTTGGGCTCCAAAATGGTGCTGTTGGCGGTCCTTCTGGACCCCCATACCGAATAGGGAGTAGTTCTGCGCTGTTTTCCCAAGTATCAATAAATATCGTGCCATAGTGGGGCAAGCCGCAATTTGAAAAGATAAAAAAGGTGAGAAAACGGCCGTTTGGGGACCATGTCGGTCTTCCCACACAATCATTCACAACGTCTGGCAAACCATAAGTGGCAAAATCAATTTTAAAATCTGCTCCCGTCTGGATATTTGTCAGCCACATACCCGTTTGCTCAGATGGCTCAAGTCGTGTCCAAAAATCTTTTCGGTAAGCGATCCATTCTCCTACAGGATTGACGGCAGCAAAGCCTCCCAAGAAACGATACCCAGTACCATCGGTTCTCACGATGCCAGATTGTGGCCAGCCACTTTCTGACCAAGAGCCACCTAGTGCAAGATGTAAAAGCACCCAATCGGGTTCGGCCAACCACCAATCAGATATAGCGCCATCTCCGAAATTAGGTATTGATAAAGGTGCATATGTATTGATTTCATTATTTTGCCAAAACGCTTCTCCAAATGACTCTTCTTGATAAAACGGTGCATCAGGCGTCACAACAAGCGTCACAGCTCCATCCGCAGACGTATTTGTACGCCCATTTGGCACCAGAACAGCTTCCCCATTCTCATTAACTTGATATAGGTCACCGCTAATTAGATATTCCAACCCTATTGGGAGCGGTTCCGTTGGGGTTGACGTAAAGGTCGGTGATGGGATAGGTGTATTTGATGGTTTAGGTGTCGACGTCATCGTAGGCTGTACAGTCGGTGTATTCGTTGGCGTATCTGTGGGTTCTACCGTTGAGGTGCTCGTATTTGTTGCGGTAGGTGCAACTTCTTTTGGTATTGGAGTGGCAGTAACGGCCGTATTTTGAGCAATTGGTGTTGGTTCTGTTGCCAATTCTGGGGATTGGCAGGCCAATAAGCCTAAACCGCACAGCAGGCATATCAAAAGGAAGAGCTTGGTAGGGTACATGTTGCCTCGCTTATTTATGGAACAGCGTATCTTTGCTGGTGATACCGGTTAACAAATTTAGTCTGCTTATTTTGGATAAACAGCAATCACATTGGGAATGGGTAAAAATCCCACTGTATCTTCTCCAACGACAGCAAGGCTCGAAGAGTTCCCTCCATCTAAATTTAAAGCAATATCTACTGCTAAATCTGAGTTCACCAGCCACCGACTCATTTCGGCAAGCGAGTAGGCTCCAAATTCCGTTATGATAATTAAGATACGGCCGTTTTCATCCACACCAATGACAGAACGACGGGCCGCTTCCCCTGGTTCTGTATATCCCACTTGTCCTCCACGTTTCACCAAAACAGGAAATGTTTGAATGCCAAAGTCAATGGGATCTGATACAGAATACGGCCGTTCTGCTAAATCTTGAATCTGCAATCGACCATCATTAATGACAACCATACCGGCAAAATCACCATAGCTTTGTCCTGAAGCAACCCCATCAATAATAATAGCCCCAGTTGCAATGTATTCAGGTGTAAAAAAGCTGCCATTGATGATGAGGCTTGCATTTAATTGGGTTTGCCACGCTTGAATAGATTGAGGATTTTGGGGTTTATAAGCAATTTCAAATCGGTGCAAACTATTGTCTATACGAATCACTTTGATTCTTTGGGTCAGGACTCCTTCTGCATCAACTGTTTCAAACAGTCGCTTTTCAAAGCCTGGCTGAATGGTCTGCCAGCCATTTGGATTGGCAGTGGCGGTAGGAGCAAGGGTCGGTGTGGGTGGCTGGAGATTAGGAATGGGAGATTGGGTTGGCTGCTTGGCAATGGGAGTTGGCGAAACGGCCGTTTGGCATCCAACCAGCCATAAACCAAGCACAACCAATAATTTTCGAAGCAAATCGTGATGCATTCGACCCTTCCTAATCAAAAGATTTTGAAGATTCTACAACATCAAGCCGCTTGGATTCTTGAACTCTCCGTTAGGACACAGTATTTTCTAATGCATTTTGCTACTTTTATTCAATTTTTAGATAGATTGGGAATTGTTTTGAGAAGACAAGAGCCAATGGTGATACCCATTGGCTCTTGGAGATTGTCATTTTTTAGCTGCAGCAGCTGGATTCTGAGCTGTCTGAAGCTGGGGTACAGCATGAAGCACTGCTACTTTGTAATCCGAGATTGAGTGGGATGACTTGCTCAACACGTTGGGCCACATTGCCCACTTGCGCCATCACGGTTTGCCCATCTGCAAATGGCACCAAAATTTCGCGTGGTTTACACATGGTACGGGGTGGTGCCATCTGAACCACAAGCCCGTCTTCGGTCGAAACAAGCCCATCAACATGGTAGTTTGAGGTCAGATTACTCGCATCCCCAAATTCGATTCGAATTTCAGCGTCACGGTATAGATTTAAACGGCCGTCTACGACATCCCAAATTTTCAAGAACTTGCTGGCTGGCATAAATGGATCGTCTGAAGATGCTTCTTCGGGAACCCAGACTTGAACGATCACTTCTTTCCAGCGATGCAAGCTGTTTCCACAATCAATTGTGTCAAAAGTTGCGTTCTTAATTTCGGTGACATGGTATCCACCTTGAACGATTTTGCCGTTGCCATAGTCAAATAGAAGTGGGAGTTCATTATTTGCTTCAATCAAATCTAGAAATTGTTGGACTTGCATGAGATTATCCTTTTAGTCAGTTTAGACCCGACAAGTTTGGCACCAATCCGATTAGTTATTGCAAACAAACCTGTGAGGTCCGAGTCTTATATAGACGATTATCTATATGAATTTGAAATAAAAATGCAGGTCAACCCTGCTTATATATAGAAGTTTATCTATATGTTCTGATTTGTCAAGTATCAATTTTTAGAAACGGCCGTTTCTTCAGCTAGAAAGATTTGTGTGCGATTGATACGTGAATCAAGTGGGTCTAAGCCTAAAGCCATTAAAACTTCATCAGGCCGCCCTGTTTTTGAGGGCAACAGTTGAAGTGTCATCTCAAGCATGGCGCGATCTTCTTCATCTGAAGTGAGGCTGAGATCAAGAATGAGTGGTCGCAAGTCATACTCTTTACGTTTACGGCCGTGTCCTCGCTCCCGAATAATGCTAGTTTCTTGTAGAAGTCGATCTAATGTTTGAGCAAGCTCATCGATATCGATGGGATCAAGCATCGTAACCGTATAGCTCGATTTTTCTGTCAATGTTTGGAGTTTGGGTGATTTTATTTCAACTTCTTCAACACGATAAATATCAATACCAGGTGCCATTTTGGCCATTAAGGTCTCTTTGAGCACCTCGGGTTCCATCGTTTCTAATAGCCAAATATCAGCCATTTCATGATCGCTGGTGTAGCCAAGAGGTAATGCAGCTGCCATCTGCATCCGTGGACGACGATTGAAGCCATGTGAATATGCCATCGGTATTCTGGCACGATTTAAGGCTCTCTCGAGGGTTCGGGCTAAATCAAGGTGGCCGATATATCGAGCCCCGCCCTTTTTTGTGAAGCTCAATCTTAAACGTTGGACATAATCTGCATTCATGCGCGGAATTATAGTTGAGTGTGCAGTTCATTACCACTGCATGAAAAGTTGCCTATTATTTTCCTGTTTTGATAATTTCTAATGTTCCTGTCTTTAGAATATTGCTAAACTTAATAGCTATGAGC
>JANQSK010001101.1 GCA_028284105.1 Anaerolineae bacterium | reverse complement strand
CGTGCCGACACACTGTTCATCAGCCCACGCAGAAGTTGTGGCCATATCGCTTGCCCAAAAAATCTTAGGAACATTTGATTTAGGTGGGGCTGGAATGCCTGCTTATCAACTTGTCGTTAATTGGCGACCTTGTGTGATGTGCTATGGAGCACTGCACTGGTCGGGTATTCGCTCATTGGCAATTGCTGGGGATGGCCCTGAGCTTGAAGCGATCACTGGGTTTGATGAAGGGCCCATTCATCCAAACTGGCGGGGAGAGCTTGAGAAAAATGGGATTGAAGTGGTAACAGGTATTCAAATGGCTGATGCTATTGAGGTTTTTAAAGCATTTAAAGCCGCTGATCGTTTAGTGTATAACGGCCGTTTAGGAGATTAATCTCGCAATTTATTGAGAGTGATATCCAATATCATCTCCATTTTTCAAAATCATAATTCTTGATACAATAAAATTCATTAAAATTTTGTTCGCCGAATGACACTCGGCTATACAAATTAGAGTCACGATTTCGACAAGTAAAGGAGGAATTTGCCGAACAATCGATGACTCAAACCCCAAATACCCCCGAATTTGAATATGCAATCATTGGCAAAGGACTCCTTGGCGCAGCTGCGGCACGACATCTAAGCCAACAATCAGACTCTGTCGCCTTAATTGGCCCCGATGAGCCCAAGACGTGGCAAACACATAAAGGTGTGTTTGCGAGTCATTATGATGAGGCGCGGATTGTGTCCCAATCTGCCCCTGATAGTGAGTGGCAAACGCTTGACCGAGCTTCCATCGTGCAATACCCAGTGATTGAAGCCCAAAGCGGCATTCGATTTTCTACACCGTCTGGGCGTTTGACGGCGCTTCCTAAAGGGGAAGACATTTTCTATCCCTATGTGGCATCGAATGCACCCAATTGCTTGTCATCTGTAAACCATGCCCCCTTTTCTTTCCCCGATAACTATGATGTTGTCTTTGAAAAAGCCCCTTCTGGCTATTTAAATCCACGGCAAATGGTACTGGCTCAGACAACGTGTGCTGAATTGCAGGGAACGGCCGTTATTGCCCAACAGGTTTCGCGTATCGAACTTGAGCAATCACTGGCGAAGATTAGCCTTACCAATGGGGAACTGATTTATAGCAAAAAGGTGCTTTTGGCGACGGGTGCATTTACAAACTTCTTTGATCTGCTGCCTCGACAATTGGCACTCAAGCCGGAAACAATTACAACGGTGCTTGCTGAAGTGTCGGAAGAAACGGCCGTTCACTTCAAAAATATGCCGCCCCTTAACTATATGAATCCTGATGGACCATTGATTCATTTATCGATTTTGCCACCCATTCGCTATCCAAACGGTCGTTATTACATCAAGCTGTTTACGTTTTCAGATGCAGAACGGCCGTTAACCAAGCTAGATGAGTTGACTAATTGGTTTAAGAAAGAACGGCCGTTTCCTTATTTGGATTTAGCCAAAGAAATTATGCAGGCGTTAATGCCAACGATTGATTTTCTCTCATGGGAAGTCAAGCCCTGTATTGTCACCTATACACCGACTTGGAAACCCATGATTGATTGTGTGGTAAACGGCCGTGTGTATGTCGCAGTTGGTGGCAATGGTGGGTCTGCTCACCCCTCAGATGCAATTGGAAAGCTTGCCGCTGATTTGATGATACACAATGAATGGCGCTCTCATCTTGAGCATAAAAATTTCCAGGCTCAATATGCAGATGATTGGTCTGATTGGATGAGTGAACTGACATCCGTTTGGATGAATTTAGATTAATACAGAACAAAACAATCTTTATTGAATTGACCTATTTGAGAACTAACTACAAAAAAGGAGCAGAATGATGGTATCCCAAGAATTTATCGGTGATTTACGCGCTATCGTTGGCGATAAATTTGTGATTGATCGGGGCTCCCGTTTAGATCGTAATTCACGTGATGCATTTTGGTATTCGCCCATATTAAAACCCCAACTGGAAGAGAAAAAAGCGGATGTCATTGTTCAGCCTCAAACAATTGACCAACTTGTGCAAATTATTGCCAAAACCGTCAAGGCCCGAGTCCCCATCACTCCGCGTGGGGCAGGCACAGGAAACTATGGCCAATCCGTCCCAATTCATGGTGGCGTGCTGATTAGCACAAAAGAGATGAACAATATTGTTGAGCTGACGCCTGAATTTGCCAGAGTTGAAGCGGGTGTCATTTTGTACTCGATTGAAACAGAGGCTCGTAAGATCGGCGCGGAACTGCGGTTTTTCCCAAGCACACTGCCTACAGCGACGGCGGCTGGTTTTGTCGCTGGGGGCTCAGCAGGTATTGGATCAATCAAATGGGGGAATGTGTGGGATGCAGGCAACATTCTGAACGCAACAGTGGTTACGATTGAAGAGACCCCTCAAATCATTACGCTGAGTGACCCTATTGCTTTACAAGGCATTATTCATAACTGTGGTCTGTCTGCCATCATCGCCGATTTAACTTTCGCATTAGCACCAGCATCACCTTGGCAGCAGTACGTCGCGGCGTTTGATTCATTTGACGATGCGCTTCGCTGTGCTGAGGAACTGGTTTTTGATGAGGATTTATTGACCCGTCTTGTGGCAGTACATGAGTGGCCAATTCCTTCGTTTTTTGGCAAATTGGTCAATGCCAATGCTTGTCCCGAAGGCAAAGCCATCATCCTGCTCCATTTAACATTATCTCCAGATGAGGTCGCTACGAAAATAGCTGGATTTGGTGGGGAAGTGACTTGGCACAGCCCCCAAGCGGGCGTTCATAAAAACAGTATTGAATTGACGGACTACTCTTGGAATCATACGACGCTATGGGCGATTAAGCAGGATCCCACCATAACCTATTTGCAAGATGAATTTGACCGTGAGCGGGTTCATGAACAGATAGCCCTGCGTAAAGCCAAATATGGTGATGCAGTCATTGAGCACATCACTTTTTCTAAAGCAGGAGGTGTTGTTCGCCCCGTTGGCTTAACGTTAGTGCGATATGAATCGGATGAGCAGTTGCTAGGGCTAATGGATTATTGTGAGTCAATTGGGATTTTGCAATACAGTCCGCACACGACCTATTTAGATGATGATGGTCGTTGGAGCGGGCAACCGATTTTAGATGCCAAAGCGGAATGGGATCCTCATGGTTTGTTGAATCCGGGGCATTTGCGGTCACAAGAAAATGCAACCTGATTGGTTTTTAGGAATTTGGGAATTGATGAAATTTTCAAATGTCATGGTGAGCGATGGATCACATTTGATAGTTATCAATAATAACGAGTCGAAGCCTCTCAATGTTTAGATCATTTTCTATGCATAAATTGCATAAGTGGAGATGCTTCGACTCACTGTTTGTGTAATGGTTCAGCATTGTTACTTCGCTCAGCATGACAACATGATGCCGAACAGCTCTTTAAATTGTTAGATAGAAAGATGATGATATGAAAACACGATATCTTGCACACATGACCTCGCCTGAGGTGGAAGCGCTTAATAAAAAGGATGGGGTTGTTGTATTGCCAATTGGGGCAATTGAACAGCATGGACCTCATTTGCCGCTCATTACGGACACGATGATTGCCACACAGGGGCTCAATGCCACGCTGGCTGCGTTGTCAGAGGATGTGAAAGTTTGGGCGTTGCCACCCATGAGTTATGGCAAAAGCAATGAGCATATCAACTTTGCTGGGACGGTGACTTTGTCGGCGGCTACATTAACGGCCGTTCTTCACGACATTGCTGACAGTGTGGCCCGAGCGGGATTCCGCCGTTTAGCCTTTTTGAACTGCCATGGGGGCAATATGCCCGTATTAAATATGGTCGCTCGGGATATTCGCGTAGCCACTGGGCTGATGACCTTTTGTATTCATGGCTTGCACTATGGCAACCCTTCATTTGGCTTATCTGCTGAAGAGATGCGCTACGGTCTTCATGCTGGCGAAACAGAGACATCCCTCATTTTGGCTATGGCGCCTGAGCTTGTCAAAATGGACCTAGCCGTGAAAAGTTTTCCCGCCTTCCCAGAAACAGATACCGATCTATTCTTTTTTGGTACAGCGTCAGCAGCCTGGCTTGCTGATGATTGGAGTGAGACGGGCGTCTATGGGGATGCCACAAAGGGCACGGCCGAAAAAGGAGAAATCCTTTTGGAAACGGCCGTTGAAAGTTTGAGTAAACTTTTTACCGTCATAAGTACATTTGAAACTGCTCATGGAGAGAAAAATGATTCAAATTGATGGAGATTATCTATTAGAAACTCTAAAAGAAGCGGTTCGAATCAATTCGATTCTTCCTCATGAAGAAAAACTGGCCCACTTTTTTGCGGATAAACTCCGCGAGTTGGGTGTGGAACCCTTTTGGCAAGTTGTTGCAGAAGGTCGTCCCAACGTGTGCGGGTCTGTCCAGCTCGGGCCTTCTCAGAAATTCATTACGTTAACAGGCCATTTGGACACGGTGGATATTGCTGAAAATTGGCCGACCGATCCATTCGATCCCGTTATCAAAGATGGCAAACTCTATGGTTTGGGTGCTTATGACATGAAAGCAGGTGTTGTGTGTAGCTTGGCCGCCTTTAAAGCGCTCATTGATGCAAAAGAGTTGCATGGGAAATTAGGCAAGATTGGCTTTGCAGCCACTGCAGATGAAGAAGGGCTAGGTCTAGGGGCTAAAGCGCTATTAAATACCGAATATGGGCATAGCGATGCCATGCTTTTAGGTGAGCCTTTTTGGGGCAGTAAGCAAGAGCCGTTACCTGTTGGATTAACTGGAAAGATTCTTTATAAATTAACCGTCATTGGTCGAATGGCGCACGGTTTTCACCCCGAGCGTGGCCTAAATGCAATTGAAGATGCAAGCAAAATTGTGGCGGCGCTCGGCCAACTCAATATGAAAGTGCATCCCAAATATGGCACGGGCAACTATTCAACTTTGAAGTTTGAAGGGGGATATAAAGAGTACGCTATTGTTGTGCCAGAACGGTGTGAGGTTGTTATTACTCGTTTGACAGTGCCAGGGGAAACAAAAGAAGGGTTGTTAAACGATATGTATCAGTTGGTCGACTCGTTGAATTTGGCCTGCGAGGTGCAGATTGAAACACCTGACCCGTTTTATGAATCTTATTTAATTGATGATAATTCTGATTTAATGGCTCAATTTAATGCTGCCTATGCAGATGTGATTGGACAGGCTCCAGCATACAATTTTGGCACGGGTATCACTGATGCCAATATTTATGTGCCAGAAGGCAATATCCCAACCATCACATTTGGTCCGCGCGGAAATGGTGCACATGAGGCTGGAGAGTATGTTGAAGTGGATTCACTCGTGCCTGTGGCTCAAGTGTATGCTGAAACGGTGAAGCGATTTTTTGAGTAGTAATGATGGACAGCTGGCTTCTTAAAAATGCACGCATAGAAGATGATGCACCACTCTGTGATGTGTTGATTGAAAACGGCCGTTTCTCAGCCATTGAGAAAGCGGATGGTCTTTTAACTTCTGTTGAGGGTAAAAAAGAGTTCGATTTAAACGGCCGTGTTTTATTGCCAGGCCTTGTCGATATTCACACCCATTTAGACAAAACATTTTCTACCATTGAGAACCAAAGCGGTACTTTAGGGGAAGCCATTCAAGTCTGGAATGACGTCGGAAGACATCGCTCTGAAGAAAATTTGAGACAAGCGATTGATAAAGCGCTGCGCTTGGCCATTCAAAATGGCGTCACTGCCATGCGGTCTCACATCGATATCGGGGGCGTAGACGAATTAACGGCCGTTTTGATTTTACTCGACATCCGTGAACAGATGCGAGACCAAATTGACTTGCAATTTGTCACGTTGGGTGCTTCCGGTGGGGAGGCGAAATGGCGTGATGGGATGGAGAAGGCGCTTCAAATGGGGGTTGATTTTGTGGGTGGTGCGCCCGCCTTACGTCCTGATTACCGTGAAGAGATTGATGCTATTTTTGAACTCGCTGAAAAATTTAACCTTCCCATCGATTTGCATATTGATGAAACAGAAGACCCACAAATGCTCTCTCTCGAATATCTAGCAGAAAAAACAATCCAGCATGGCTATCAAGGTCGGGTGACAGCGGGGCATTGCTGTTCACTGGCATTTGTAGATGAAGAAACGGCCGTTCGGGTCATCAAAAAAGTTGCTGAAGCGGAAATTCACATCGTCACATTGCCTTCTTGTAACCTTGTGTTGATGGGGCGCCAGCAATCTCCAACGCCAAGAGGAACCACACCCGTCAAGGAATTCTTGGCGGCTGGCGTCAACGTATCAGCCGCTTCAGATAATGTCCATGATCCCTTCAATCCATTTGGGCAATACGATCTACTGCACATTGCCAACCTCAATGCCCACGTGGGACATATGACAGGGAAAGCTGAAATTTATCAAAGCTTAGCGATGGTAACCCATAATCCAGCCCGATGCTTTGGCACAGCTAGCTCAAAGATTGCCGTAGGACAGCCAGCAAATTGTGTGGCGATTGATGCTGATTCGGTGATTGGTGCTGTGTTAGCTCCGCCACCGCGTCTTGCCACATTTAAAGAAGGCCGGCTTGTTTGCAAAACTCAAATTGAAACAACCTTTTATGATTGATTTTGATTCTTTTGAAGGAGGTATTAATGATCGTTTACGTTGATATTGAACATTTACGGGTCAAAGAGCTTGACCCAGAACAATGGAAAAAACATTTAAGTTTAACGCTCGACATCAAATATAAGCTTGAGGAAGTGAGCGGTGACCAATGTTTGATTGTGCATTATGAAAATTTAAGCCCAGAGCTTTTACGCTCATTAAATGCAAAAGCGGTATTGGTTAGTGGAAATATGACCGAATTTCAGCATTATGATGAAGAAAAATTGGCTGGATTACGGGCCGTGTTCCGGGAAGGTGCCCAACCGACAATTGGTTTCTGTGGTGGAGCGCAAATGATGGCTGAAACGTTTGGGAGCCGCGCTGCTGCCATTGACGAAGCAGAAGCTGGAGACATGATGGATGGGAATTGGAAAGAGCGAACCCATGAATCTGGCTTTTTGCCTATTCGCCAAACCGCCAATCATCCTTTATTTGATGGGCTGAGCAACGAATTTGTCATGTTGGAAGCACACTACTGGGAAATCAAAGGCCTGCCAGATGGATTCAAGAATTTTGCGGAAACGGATACGACCCCAATTCAATTTATGGCCCATGAAGAATTGCCTCTGTTCGCCACACAATTCCATCCTGAAGAATGGTCAAAGGATAATCGCGACGGCCGTATCTTATTGAGAAACTTTTTTGATCTTTGTGATGAAAATCACAAAAAGTTTTAAAAATCAGATCAGCTTCAATGATTGTGATTTACTCGGTGATTGACAGCCTTTGTAGGGCATCTTTTTTAGAAAGCTTTTTATCAATCACAGAAAACCAATAACTGTCTTGTATGTGAACTTTATAAAGTAGATGTGTAGCAGGAGGATTTGATGGAACACGTACCAAATGGACCGGGAGAAGCTTGGGAGCTCTTGTTTAATGATGTCCCCTCAGATGGTCCAGAATTGCCAGAAGAATATTTAGCTTTATATCCAGGGGATTGGCATATACCTCAATTTGAGGGACGGCCGTATATTTACACTGACTTTGCTATTTCAAGAGACGGCCGTATTACCTACAACGAAGAAGGGTATGTGGGTGGGTCTGATATTACCCAAACCAATGAAGCAGATTGGTGGTTTATGGCTTTCCTTCGTACACGCGCTGATGCGATTATGAACGGTATCGGCACCGTTACGCTTGAGGTCGGTACACTGTGGACAGCAGAAGATCTCTACCCCAAAGAGGCTGAATCGTTCAAAGAGCTACGGCGATATTTTGGTTATACAAAACCACCCATTTTGACGATCTTATCTCACGATGGGCGTCTCAACTTTGAAGCGGCAACCTTACAGCGTGAAGATATGCATGTGGTGCTTGCCACATCCCATGAAGGAGCCGCCTACGCCCGAGATTTTCAAGTGCCGGCTCAACTCGATGTTCATGCTTTGGGAGACAATAATGCCGATTTAAAGCGAACGGTGGATATGCTTTATTCAGATTATGGGGTTCGAAATTTGCTTTCAGAAGGGGGCAGCACGGTTCAGGCCGGCTTGTTAAACGAAGGTCTTATTGATGAAGAGTTTGTGACATGGTGCCCTTCATTTGTGGGACGAAATAATGATAAGTTTAGGCCAAGCTATACGGAAGGAGTCGCGTGGCATCCAACAACCGCACCATATTCAAAACCAATCTGCTTACATCGAAATGGGGACTTGCTGTATCTAAGGACGCAGTGCCGTTATGTTTGATTTGCTGTTGAAGCAGGCAAAGCTGATGAACGGCCGTATCGTTGATATCGGCATTCAGGATGGAAAAATAACGGCCGTTTCGCCAAGTATTGACGGTGAAGCCAAAGAGATCTTATTCATTGGTAAAAAATTGACATTGCCTGCCTTTGTAAACGGGCAACTACACGCTTGCAAATCGTATTGGCGACGATTATTGACGACGTTGCCCGAAGAGGTGCAGGCATTACCGCGCTTCGAAGCTGCCAGTCATGTGAAAGAACGCTATACGGCCGAAAATGTTTTTGAACGGGTAGATGAAGTGATGCAGCTAGCCATTCAAAATGGAACCTGTGCCATTCGACTGTTTGGTGATGTCGATGAAGCATCTGGGGTCAGTGCAATTGAAGGCTTGCTAAAAATCAAAGAAAAATATTCCCCTTGGATGACTGTGCAAGTTGTGGCGTTTCCCCAAGATGGCGTGCTGAATCAAGCAACGCAATCGCTTATGACTAACGCCCTTGAAATGGGAGCCGATGTGGTTGGGGGCATTCCGTGGATTGAGCCCACTGTTGAAGCCCAAAAAGCCCACACCCAAATGTGCTTTGACCTCGCCCAACGCTTTGACCGGGACCTTCACTTTGTGTGTGATGATGTTGCTGATCCGCAATCGAGAACGCTTGAAATGGTGGCCCAATTAACAGTTAAAACCAACTGGCATAATCGGGTGTCAGCGACACAGTGTGCGGCGCTTTCATTTTATGATGACACCTATGCTAAGAAAGTAATCGAGCTGTTATTAGACGCTGGAATTACAATATTTTCGAACAGCCACGTGAATCTGATTGCCACCGATTTTGATGAATCAACGCATCCTTGGCCTCGAAGCGTGACGCGTATCCGTCAACTGCTAGCATCTGGTGTGCCGGTGGCCTCGGGTCAAGATGATATTGACAATTGGTTTTATCCTTTTGGTCGCAATGATATGGTAGAAGTGGCTCAGTTCATGGCGCATAACGGCCGTTTTGCATGGCATAATGAAGTTGATGATGTATTGCCAATCATTACAACAACACCGGCGAAAACCCTTGGCTTATCAAACTATGGTCTTGAGATTGGGTGTGAAGCTAACCTCGTTATAATTGATACACCCGATTGGCATAGCGCCATTCAATTTCAACCAGACAAGCAATTTGTTATTTTAAAAGGTCAGCTTGTAGCAGAATCAAAACGAGAACAAACAATTTATTTGAAGTGAGGCTTTATGGCAGATGTTTCAATCCAAAAACCCGTGACCAAAAGTGATACCTTCCTGAAATGGACCAATTTGTCGTTAGTTACGATTGTTTGGATTAGTGCCCTGATTTTTGGCATCTATATCTTGATTTTTTATATCGTAGATAGCTTTGATGGTGTTTTTGAGAATTGGAATTTGATATTGCCTGATCTTTACCAAGAGGATGAACCAGTTGCTACAGCAAGTATCGGACTCCATTTTGCAGCAGGCGGCATCATTCTCATTCTAGGAAGCATCCAACTGGTTGAATCAATTCGATTGCGATATCCAGTTGTACATCGATGGATTGGCAAAATATATGTCCTCGCTTCTATTTTAACAGCCATAGGGGGACTTTCGTTCATTTTTATTAGCGGTACAGTGGGCGGCGTTGTCATGGACATTGGCTTTGGTCTGTATGGCATTTTGACGTTTGTCGCTGGTGTAGAAACATTTCGACATGCAAGAGAAAAGCGTTTTGAAATGCATAAGGCGTGGTCGTGGCGACTGTATGCGTTGGCCATTGGGTCCTGGCTGTATCGAATGGATTACGGCTTTTGGTTCATTTTGGCGGATGGAGCAGGCACAACCCCAGATTTTAGAGGGGTATTTGATCAGGTGATGGCGTTTTTCTTTTATGTGCCTAATCTGATTGTTGTTGAGATGTTATTAAGAGCCCAAGGACGCAAAGCATCTTCCTCAATTAAAATTGGGGCTGGGGTGTTGATGCTATTTGCAACGGTATTTCTTGTAATTGGAACTTACTTCTTCACCAAAGAGTTATGGGGGCCTGTGATTCTGGGTAATGTGGGGTAGCTTAATCTATTTTAAAAATAAGGAGAGAGGTATGAGCGAGCAAAGTTTATCAAGAGGTTGTGCAAGAATCGGTGTGATTGTTCCATTTTCCAATACAAATTTAGAACCGGATATGCAAATGCTCAGGCCCAATGGTGTTTCACTCCATTTTGCTCGAGCGGGTGGGTATGATTTAGATGAAGTGCCTGATTCAGATCAGATGCGCCAATTTGCTCTGGCCTCATTAGATGAAGTCATGCGTTCAATCTCTGCAACGCGTCCTGACATGATTCTGTACGGCTGTACTTCTGCGACTTTGGCGCATGGCCCTCAATTTGATCAAGACTTTACAAATCAAATGAGCCAAATGGTTGGCAAACCTGCCGTTACTGCAGCTGGTGCATTGGTGGAGGCGTTACATGCAATTGGCGCAAAAAAGATTGCCTTCTCTTCTCCCTATGTTGAAGCGTTAAACCAGGAAGCCATTGATTTCTTAGCAGACTGCGGTTTTGAAACGGTTTCTAGTGCCTATGTTGGTGAAGACCTTGGTAATTATGGGCAAGGTGAGCTTACCCCTGATCGCGTCGTTGAGCTCGGTGCTGAAGCTGATTCTGATGAGGCTGAGGCTTTGGTCTTGTCATGCACGGATATGCGCTCGGTTGAAGCGATTGAAGCATTAGAATCTCGTTTAGGAAAACCTGTCATTACAAGCAATCAAGCCCTGATGTTTTCAGCAGCTAGAACATTAAACTTAGCTCCTCAGGATGTTGTATTAAAGGGACGCCTGTTTGATTGTTTGGTCTCACAAATGAGTATTAATGCAGAATAATCTTCCACTCCTTTTACGTTAATACATCATCTAAAAAACTTTTGTTAGCTTGATTCGTATTTAATTTTTAAAGGAACGATCTTTTAAGGAAAATCATCAATGCGAATCTTTGAACTTTCTGTATCAGGGACAAACCTTGAAAGGCTTTCAGCCATTTTTGAGGACAATATGCCTTATGCACATGCTAACAAAACAAATCTGCAAACCCATATTTTCATTAATGAAAAACATTATTTTCGAAGTGATGGTCTCCTAGTTACAACGGTTATCATCAATTATTCACAGTCAAATCAAGCCCATATTCAACTCATTGTCGGTGGTGGTGGATCGGGACTATTCTCATTAGATTGGAATCTAGAAAAAAATCGATTCAATGAATTGATTGGTTTTTTAAAAGCTGTGGGAGAACAAGAAAACTGGACGATCAATTTCCTGAAAGATTATTCTGTTGAAGATTATGAAGAGTAATTAATTTTCGAGGACAATTCCCAAAAACGGCCGTTCTGCACTATCGGGATTCTGACCCAGCGTGACTGAGCGCGTTAGCGTGTCATCCCCTCTTCTAAAGACAATGGTGACTGTCTCGTTTGGTGTAAAAGAGAGTAACTGAGCGACCAATTCATCGGATGTGAGAATGGCTGCGCCATTAACGGCCGTAATCACATCCCCCACTGCTAAACCAGCTTGCTCTGCCGGTGAGCCAACAACCACTTCAGCCACAATCGCCAGACCCAAATTGTTTAATTCAGAGCTGGTGTCTGGTTGTTCCTCAGGCTGTAGCTCTGGTGTTGGAGTATTGAGCATTTCAAAAATAAACTCATCCCGATTCACAATTTCAATGCCTAGGTAAGGCGGTACGGGTCCTCGCCGTGCAGTGGTTTGACGCCGCTCATCATTGACGAGCAGAATGAGGATAATTTCACTGTTTGCGGGTAGATCAGCTACAAGATTTTGGAGCGTGGTAGTGTCATCAATTGGGGTTCCGTTGGCTTCCAATATGATTTGGCCAGACTGCAGCCCTGCAATGGCTCCGGGGCTATTGGCAGAGACGGAAGTGATAGCAACCCCTTGGTTTAGGCTAGCAGTGGGTGCCGCTGTGGCCAATACGGCCGTATCCGTTTGATTTGCAAAAAAGGTGAAGCCCAGCCATGCAGCAACGCCACATGCTAGGATGGCTCCCGCAAAAATTAGTGAGATAAAGATGGTTTGACGTCGACCTTGATCCATCAGCTCACAACGGTGAATCCACCTTGCTTTTGTTTTTGGCTAAGAACGGCCGTTAAATCATCCCCATTGTTCACCAAATAGGAGACCATGCCGCTTCCCAAAAGCAAATCGGCGACCGGTTCAGAAGAACGCCGTCCGCCAAATGATTTGGGATCAACCAAGACAGTCACCATGCGTAAACCTCGTCGCGCCATCTGTTGAGCAGCTGACGCCCAGCGATTTCGGGTCGTAGGTGTCACTACGATAACCGTTGTACCTCGTGGGAAAAGATGAGATTCTGCGTTCAATAAATCAGCAATAGGGACTTCGCCTTTAGCGCTCAAAACCGAAAGTGTCTCCAAAATGCGATTCATTTGCCGTTCACCACGATCGGGTTGAACAATCTCATTGGATTGGCCATAGCCAAGCAGACCCACATTCCGATCACGACGAATAAAATATTGAGCTAATGAAGCCGCAATCGTGACGGTATATTCTTCAGTCGATTCAGGCAAGGAGAACTCTTCAAGTCGCATCCAAGCTGGAATGTCATCTGTAGGGAGTCCAATTGTTTGGGGCGTTTCAGCCTCAACATGATCAAAGATAGACATGTCGGGCACAATCCAAATATCTGCTAATGGGTCAAGCTCAAACTCTTTAACAATCAGCCGATTTCGGCGAGCGGTGCTTCGCCAATGAATGCGGCTGAAGCTATCACCGGGGGCATAATCACGAACACCGGCTGCATTGGTGGTGACGTAATGGGTTCGACGACGCAACGCATCCCCACCAGGTAAAACCCCGATCGGTAGTGCAAATTGATGGATATCAAAAGTCAGCGGGTAAATGACCACATTGGTTGTTGGCGTAAGATCTCTCTGCATGGGAAAAAGCCCAAAGGGGTCACTAGATCTCAAT
>JANQSK010001099.1 GCA_028284105.1 Anaerolineae bacterium | reverse complement strand
GCTGATGTTCTTTCGCACCGGCTACCATCCAATCAACATATTGTTTCGCAGGCGTATAGGGGCCACTCGGATTTGCCACTCGATACAAATCTCCCGAGTGCCAGCTTCCATCTTCACCCAGCACCAAAAAAGTCTCCCGACGATAAATTCCCTGCGGCACATCTTCTAAAATGTCTAAAGCTTCAATCTCAGCTGGATCAACATCATATAAAACCCCATGAATCAGCTCTCCAGGCGCTTCAATGATACTGCTGATGCCCCCTTGCAAATCGGTTGAAAATCGACGGAACTCAATCCGATAATTGGGCAAAAAAATGCGCATGATAAATTTGGCACTCGGACAATAATCATGAATGTATGCGGTTGACATATTCGAACCATAACCAATGTAATTCATAGGGTTTCACCTTTTTTAGGGTTTCTTTGAAAATCAGGAAGTATCTTGAAAATGAACTGGTAAAATTTTGATTTTAACCAGCTGAATTTCACATTTCCAACCTATTTTATTTCAAGATATTTTGCGAAATTTATTTGAATCAAATTATATAAGACATCAAAGAATATTCTGAAGTGATTCTTTTTAATGCTTGCACGATAGAAATAGAGTCAATGGACTTAACTATTTCATGGCTTTCATGAGTTAGTCAAACGTACCCCCCCAGCTATATTAAGGTTATGAACGAATTAACGATCGCTACAGACCTTATTCATCAAGCTGTCAACAACTATTATGTTGGTGTTTCTACTGGTAACGTGGAAATGTTGATGCAAGCATTTGATACATCTGCGGGACATTTAAAAGGTGTCCAGATTGATGGGAATGGGAAAGAACTAGTGGCCGTTGAACCCATATCTGGCTCAATTGAACGGTGGTCAAAACGGCCGTATCAAACCGGTTCAGGCAATCTTCTTTCCACGGAAATCATCGAAGGGAAGATGGCTACTGTCAAATTCGCTTTTACGCTAGACGACAACCACTTTTTAGACCTCCTTACCCTCTATAAAGTCAATGGTGAATGGAAAATTGTTAATAAGATGTTTGTTGTCTTAGATGGCGCATTTAGCCTATCCAATGCGCTAAATGAAACGAATTAAGGGGATTCAAAAGCGTCATAGTTGACTAAACGACAAATGTAACAAATTCTGGCTATCGAGTTTGTTTGTAGGCGTCAAAAGCGTTCATTACTTCAGCCGCAGTGCGGCGGGCTCCGGTTTGTAAATATTCCATCGCCCGAAGAGAGGCTTCATGCGCATCTAGGCTAGAACCAGCCACACAATCCTCAACGACCCGGCAAAAATAATCATGCTGATGTCCATCGACAAAGGAGTAGTGAACGCAAACATCAGTTAACCCGCCAATCATGATGAGCGTATCAGCACGAAGCCCCTTCATCAAAATCTCGAAGTCTGTTCCAAAGAAGCAAGAGTAGCGGCGTTTACGGATAAAGTAGTCATCGGGCCGCATGCCAACCGCTTTGGCAATCTCGGTGCCAGAATCTCCCTCAAGCAAATGAATATCCTCAACGCCGTCTAGCTCGCGCCCAAAATCGACGAGATCACGCCGATGCGCCTCTTGAATAAAGACTATCGGTATGTCACAATCCCGTGCTTTCTCAATAAGTGCCGGTGCGCGATCCATCCGCTCTTGATAGCCAGGCATACCGGGAATAGCAGGGGGTTTATCGCTTTCTGGTTCTCCTTCCTGAATATCAATCACAACCAGCACGGGTTGCCCTTCAATAAGTTTCCGCTTTTTTGTGTGGGTCATAGGATCTCCGATTTAGCGTTGTGCAGCTAAGCATTCGATTACGTTTAAATGGAGCATCATTTCGATGCAATAGGTGGGGCTAATTCAACCAATTGTACCTAAGCAAGTTTAAGAGAAGCAAAGTCAACAGATGAGTTGGGTTCGTTGCCTACGGGGATATTCTTAAACAACATTTTTCCTTCTTATGCCATTCTGTTGAATTCTACAGTCTTGCTCATTGAGCGAAAATTTCGCTCATATTTTGAAATGATGGATAATTCAATTGGGTTCGGAGCGAAGGGAGTTAGCAGTTTATTCAAATGTCAGGCCTGTAGGAGCCCTTATCGTTCAAAAACCGAGCTTCCAGTCTATCAATTGAGTTGGGGACCAAGAAATGTCAAAGTTTATTGGCTATTGTTTTATTTTCTTCTGTTGTTTGTGTCTGGTTGCTTGTCAACCAAAGACACAACTTACCCCTGCCAATAGTACACCTGGCTTCCTTGATTTGAGAGAATGGCAAAGTGATGACAAAACGCTGGTTTCTTTAACGGGCGAGTGGCGCTTCTTTTGGCAACAATTTGTCCCACCAGAGGAGGTATTTACCCAATCTGCACCAGACTATGTATCTGTTCCAGCAACATGGACAACTTATGACTTAGCTGACAAGGATCTGACCGTTAGTGGATATGCCACTTATGCGGTCCGCGTGCAATTACCTGAAGTAGATCAACTTTATGGTTTGTATATCAATGGGCAGGGCACTGCTTATAGACTGTGGGTTGATGGACAGGGAGTGGCACAGAATGGTCGGGTAGCGACCAATAAGACCGATATGGTCGCCGAAAAGTTGCCTAGAATTGCTTTTTTTCAACCGGAAAAGCAAGAAGTAGACCTAGTCCTTCACATTTCCAATTATCATCATCGCA
>JANQSK010001083.1 GCA_028284105.1 Anaerolineae bacterium | reverse complement strand
TTCTGGTGGGAAGTCAGCAACCGCGTCTTCAAAATCCATGTGTGCTTGTCGCACCGTGAGCATTCGAACCAATTGATTTCGTAATTCCGAATCATTATTCATGATTTAATGGTGTCCTTTTACTTGTTGGAGTTCTTCAGCAGCGACCATGTCAATCTGGGTGACATTCGCCACGCGGTACATGATGTAAAGTGCAGCTGCAGCGAAACCAACCCCCACGACAGACAAAACATAGGTGAGTGAGGTTGATGAGAAAAGTGGTAACCGTGCGAACACAAGCGCAATGATTAAACAACTTTCAAATGCCAGCGTTAAGAATCGACTGTCACGCATAATGGCCACAATGAGGAACATGGCGTCAATAATAATGATACCTGTGAAAATCTGGCGGATAAATTCGGTGTCCTTAAATTCTCCGCTCACAACAAGCATGTTGACTAAAACAAATACGCTTAAAATAACAACCAAAACCTGCTTATATTGATTGACCGATTGTCCGCTAACATAGGTGCGTAAATATTGACTTTCTGCCATACGACGGAAAGCAAAAATAAGAAGCATTAGCAAAATAATGGCACAAATTTTAATAACCGCTTGCTGAACAGGTTCCCCAAATTCTCCTCGATCAATATAATCGCTTACTTTTTCAAAGCTCTTGAAAAAACTGCGGACAATGACGAGAACAACAATTTCAAATTGGTGTCGAGCCGATAACAGATTGCTTTCGCCGATGTTGGCGATAAGCTCTAGCATTTCTTGCATCAAAATGACACTAAATGGAATAAAGAGGTTGCCGAGCGCATCCGTTAAAAAGACGTCCAACTCCTGTACAGGATTCACTCTTGCTGCTAATCGAACAAGGCTGTTGGCATATAAAATGATGGCCACTGCCACAAATATAGGTTTTGTTTGATGCTCTACCCATTTTAAAGCAGATGCAACGGATTTTAATTGCATTGTGTTTTCCACTTATCTTTCTTCCCTTTCTAAAAATTCTTCAACAACTTCATCCACTTCTGAGGTAGCGTATAGTCCGACCAAGCGAGCCATAATGATGGTGATGTAAAGAACACCTAAAATGGCCTCCAATGTCGCAGCCGCTCTTGCCCACGGTTGAATGGGTAATATATCTCCATAACCCAAAGTTGTTAAGGTTGAATAGCTGTAATAAATAAATGTTTGCCACGGAAAAATTTCACCTGGCTGAATGTTTCCATCTGAGAAGGCGTGCAAGCCGCCGTTTAATCCACCGGTACTGAAAAAGGTTGCTGATTCGATTAAGCCATAAACAGGCACGAAAATGGCCCCTAGTAGGAGGTAAACAGCGCAGGCCGCATAGATCACTTCTCGGTCTATTTTGGCTGAGTTAAAAATGTAGCGAACGAGAATAATCGTGACAGTGATTTGGAAAGCAGCAATCACGATGTAGCCTGAAAAGAGAGCCCAACTGGCTGTTTGGTTGAATGTAAAAACCACACCCGTAATCATCCAACCAATACCGAGTCCAATGAGGCCACGCGATAATAATTTATTATCTCTTGCCAAAAATATGCCAGCAATCATGAGTGACATGTACAACAGTTGGTAAATGAGTACCATGATGGGGCTATTGGTTCCATCTTCGGCTGAATTGATAAATGTGATTGGCCAGATCATCTGTACAAGCGTAATGAGGATGAGAAGGTAGAGAACGGCGCCTTTAACGGCCGTATTATTTTCAATTTGTTTTGATCGCATAAGTTCGTTTTCAATCATTTTTAGCGCAGCCTATTTAGGACGCAATGTGTATTGGAGCATCGACCCATAACGGCCGTGTTGCACAAACTCAAAATGGTGTCGCTGGGTTGCACCTGCAAACAGAGGATGTCCTGCCCCGAGAACCACAGGTACCATGGTGACAACAAGTTCTCCCACTAAACCAGCATCGAGTGCCTGCCGAATGAGATTGCCACCGTCTAAATAAACTTCTTTTCCATTTGCGGTTTCAATTGCTTGCGCAATCATCTGTTCGATTGAACCGGAAACGGCCGTAATTGAATCTGATGGTGGGTTTTCAATTGGACGAGTTGTTGCGACGAGCACAGGAATTTTGTAGGGCCAGTCGATGCCAAAACCGATGACCGCATCATAGGTGGCGCGCCCCATGAGCATCGCGCCAACATTTTTTGTAAAGTCTGCGTAGCTCAAAGCGCCTGGCTCAGGTTGAGGGGGTGGAGAAGCTGTTTGCACTTCTTCAACTGGCCCACTGCCATCCAACCATGATAAATCGCCATCAGCCCCAGCGATAAATCCATCAATTGAACAAGCAATATAAACGCGGACTCGTGACTTTTCTATCATGTAATCGAATTCTCCTTAAGGCAAAAGTGGATTAACGCCACGCACATTGATGGCATATTCATACACTAAATCACCACCCGTACCGCCTAACACGAAGAGCCATGCCATCCCAATAACGGCGACGACAAGATAGGCGGTTGTTTGCCCTGCATCGTGACCTGCCAACCGGGTTCGGAAGCGCCAAATGAGAACGCCTACTGTAAAAAGGGTGCCAATGATGCCTAAAAATTGATGGGTTTCGATAACGGTAATAACGGCCGTTTCTTCATAAGGTGCATGGGCAATCAACCCCGTAATCGTTGCGGGGATAGTCGCTAACCCACCAATAACCAGTAGCATCCAGCTTGTTTCATGCCATGCGGGTTTCCACCTCGCAGCGATTGATAACAAAAAACTGACCATCAAAAGTGCAATTGGGAAATGAACAATAATGGGATGTAAATCATTCAAAATATTGCCAACAAAATCAAACATCATTCCCTCCGATGTCAATTAAGAACACAAATTAGCTACTTAAGCAACCCACTGATCTCGCACTTTTGCTTCTTCATGGATTTCCGGATGGGGTAATTCATCATCAATTACCTGACGGCTCTCAAATAAGAAGATGAACCCTAATACACCCAATATAGCCAACACAATCAACGTGTTGCCGCCTATCCGTGCGTATAAAAAGCCGCCTAAAATGGGCGCTAATGCTGAGAAAAACGCGCCAATTGAGGTATCAATGCCTTGCACTTCACCTTCCTGTCGTTCATCAGCCACTTTGGTCATCACAGATTGGAGTGTTGGGAATGTGAGTGCAGCCCCTAAATTTAAAATAAAAGCCATCGGTAAATAAACCCAGACAGAATCTGGAAAACGAATGAGGACAAGCCCTATTGGCGTAATGGCAAACCCAGCAATAAGCGTTCCCAAATCTCCAAATCGTTTCTCGAAAAACGGCAGAAAAATGAGCTCATTGATAATTAAGAACACCCCCACAGCCAAGAGCATAAAGCCGACCTGTGTTTGGTTAAGCCCGAGTCGGTCCGCATACCATAAAACCAATATGGTTGTGTACCCACCGAAAACGAGATTGAAAATGGCCCGTGTTGAAAAGAGCCGTGTCAATGCCCGCACATGCGTTAAATGCCGAATCTTGCTGAGCAGGTTGAGTTGATGGAAAGGGTTTAAATCCATTGTTTCCGTTTTGTTTTCATCCGTTAGTGATTCAGTCAGCATAAGGAACATGGCAATGAGTGTGATGGTTGACAGACCTGTTGCCAAGATAGCTGCCCCCAAATACCCGATTGAACCTGCTGAGGTGAAGCTCCCCAAAGCGGGGCCGATCATTAAAGCGTCCGCCATCGATGCCCCAAGAATGCCAAATACTTGGGTTCGCTCCTCATCGGTGGTGACATCGGCTAAATAGGCGTTGGCTACTGATTGATTCCCGCCCGTAATGCCATCGATGACCCGCGAAAAAGCGATGATAAGCAAGGCAGAAAGCGACCCTGTGGCAAAGTAGGCTGCCCCAAAAATAACCCAGCTCAATAAGGTGCCTGCTTGGCTAATAAGTAAGATCGGTTTACGACCGTAATGATCACTCATTGTCCCTAAAATGGGGGCGCCAAAAAATTGAAAAATGGGGTAAACAGCCAAGAGTAGACCGAAGATGGCGTCACTATAGCCAAGGTCACGAATAATAAACGGTAAAACAGGGATAAGTAAGGTGCCACCGATACCGTTTACAAAGTTGAGCAAAATAATGGGGAGGGTTTTGCGGTTCATTCGCCAATGGTATCACAACGAATTTTTCCCGCGTAGCTATGCTTTTGGGTAGGTTTTGAGGATTAGGTGATGCCGTGCTGGACTGCATAGATGGCGGCTTGGGTTCGGTCTCGCAGATCGAGCGTCATCAATATATTGGAGATATGCTTTTTAACAGTGCCTTCGCTAATCACGAGCTTTTTAGCAATTTCTTTGTTGGAGGCTCCTGATGAAAGCAATCGTAGCACCTCTAGTTCGCGCGGGGTGACTGGAATGTCGGGGGGAGAAACGGCCGTTTCTTTTGCATCTGGTTTTTCAGCAAAAAGATTACCAACTAGCTTTCCGGCCACATTGGGGTCAAGCTGATAGATGCCAGCGTGTGCCAACCGAACGGCCTGAGCCAAGTCAGCTGAGGGAATATCTTTGAGCAAGTATCCACATGCACCAGCCTGCATCGACTGAATGATGTAATGGTCATTGGAAAATGTGGTGAGCATGAGGACTTTGCACTCTGGTAGCTGCTGACGTATTTGGGCAAGGGCTTCAATGCCATCCATGATTGGCATTTGGATGTCCATCAAGATGAGATCGGGTTGGTGCTGTAGCGTGAGAGAAACGGCCGTTTCGCCATTTTCTGCTTGCCCTACGACTGAAATATCATCTTCTAAATCAAGGAGGGTTGCAATACCTTGACGAATTAAATGCTGGTCATCCGCGACAATGATGCGAATGGGGGCTGTATGATTCATCTTGTTCACGCACCATTCGGTATCAAAATATCCAATACCGTTCCTTCGCTCTGTCGACTGTCAATTGTAAATGAGCCGCCTAGCTTAGCTACTCGCTCACGGATGCCCTGTAAACCCATTCCACGTGATTGTTCTTCGGCATTAAAACCGGTGCCATTGTCTACGATTCGCAAATGGGCTTGTTCATTTTTAAACTGAAGCCAGAGGCTAACGCGAGAAGCAGCCGCATGCTTATGTGCGTTCGTCAATCCTTCTTGAACCGCACGATACAACACCATTCGGCTCATTTGAGAATAGTCTGATTCATCCCCATCAACCTTGAATTTGATATCTAGATTTTCAGTTTGAAAGCGTTCAATAAGTAATTTGATTGCAGGTTCAAGTTCAAACTGATCGTCCGACTCCCGTAAGGTTTGCACTGAGTTGCGCACATCATTCAGGGCTTCTTTGGCAGCAATTTTGGCGGCATTCATTGCTTTAAATGTCGCATTGGGATCTTTTTCATAGAGCTTTATGCCCATTTCAAGCTGGATGCTAACAGCGGCTAAATGATGGCCAAGTCCATCGTGAATATCACGGGCTAAGCGATTCCGCTCATTAATCACCGCCATTTCTGCAAGCTGCTCTGTGCTGGCTTTGAGCTGTTGATTGGATGCATTTAGCTCGTTGTTGAGCGCCTGAAGTCGTTGACGTTGTGAAGACTCGCGCTTGATTAAACGAGCCAACATCATTATCAAAAGCATGGCGACGATAAAAATCATTAAATTTTCTAAATCTGCTGGTGAAATAAAATCTTGTCGAGGACCAAAGGCCATTCTTAAAAAGAGCAATAGAAATGTTGTAATAATCGTGATGATTCGAATTCGTTTATGAAAGGTGAGTTCTGAAAACAAGATGGCGATTAAAAACAGGAATTGTGTATAAAAATAATTTGAAACAGAAAGCACAATGCTACTCAGCAGAATTGTGATAAATAAATACAGTGAGTCTCGAATTGATAGCTGATAGCCCCAAAAAGAGTGCCGGCTCACCTCTAAAAGAATCAAAAACAGAATTGCACCGCAAAAAATCCCAAATCGAATCCTAGAGTCAATTGGAATCAGCGTTGACGGTGGTCGACCTGACGACCAATCAAAAATACCGATGATTATCACACCGATGTATACGACCAATGCAATTTGTCGGAATTGGGGGTGCGTTGTGAAATGTGCTTCCTGATCAGTCATGCTCATCGTCAAAGCATACCAAATCCATATTTCAACAACAATACGCCAAATGGAGAATTCCTCAGACTATATAAGATACCACTATTGTCTACCTATAAATCAGCGTATGGGTGATGTGGCGAAGATTGAGTTTCGGTAATCTTAGAGAAACAGCTGGTCAGAACATTTCCAGCGAACAATGAAAAATAAGGAGCAATATAATGCGGAAATTATTGTTTATTTTATTAGTAGCCCTCTTTTTAATTGCCTGTGGAGGGGCAGCTTCAGGAGAGGTGTCGGAAACATCGAGCAGTAACACAAGTGGGGCAGTCTCATTCAAAATGGAAGCATGGGCAGACAACTGGTTTGCTGCTTATTTGGGTTACACACTGATTGTTGAAGATAGTGTGTCAATCACCACAGAACGCTCATTTAATGCAGAAAGTGTCACATTTGAGGCGGATTATCCACTCCATCTCAACTTTATTCTCAAAGATTATAAGGAAAACGATACAGGACTCGAATATATCGGAGCCAACAACCAACAAATGGGGGATGGCGGTTTTATTATGCAGCTCACTGACCTCAGTTCGAATAGTGTGGTGGCTGTTTCTGATGCCGATATGGCCTGCATCGTGGTTCACGAAGCGCCACTGGACAAGTCATGTGAAGACGAAGCCAATCCTGTGGCGGGAACGAACCCTTGTGACTTTGTCGACTCGGGTGAACCTGATGGTTGGCAAACGGCCGATTTTGATGACAGCAGTTGGACCGCGACCACAATCCACCGAGAAATTGATGTAAGTCCCAAGGATGGCTACGATGCAATTAGCTGGAACTCTGCAGCCGAATTGATTTGGGGTCCTGATTTAGAAACCAACAATACACTTCTCTGTCGAATGACTGTTGAAAGCCCTTAGGTGAATTGGCAACAGGTCAGCTTAAATCAGAAAAATTAGTCGCGATTAGTCGCTGGAAATTGTCATGCCGACCTAAATTTCATTCTCAACATGAATAAGAAAAAAAACCTTTTTAAAAGACGTATCTGTCTAAATTAAGGAGGAGCCCATGAAATATTCAAGAATCACCATCGAAATTTTAATTCAATTGATAGCGACAATAATCAACCACTCATAAAATAGAATGCCACGATTTACCGAAAAGATTAGTTTAAAAGAAGTTGGTTTTGGTAAATATCAGAGGAGAATGTTAATGAAGAAAGTAGCCATAATCGTCGTGAGCCTATTAATTGTGGTTTATTTTGGGGCTGGTTATTATTTTTCCGGCTTGATTATCAACGGTGGCTCACGCGGATATGATGAAGCGGCAGAAATTGAGCGTTTAGCTGAAACTGGTATTTCTAATTTGCCTGAGCGAGAAGCTGTGATGATTCAATCAGGAGAGATTACATTGGCG
>JANQSK010000991.1 GCA_028284105.1 Anaerolineae bacterium | reverse complement strand
AACGGCTGTTAACTCAGCAAAGGTTGCATTATATAATGCATGCTCTTGACTCGGGAGCTCATCTCCCCAGGGAAACAGCTGGCTTTCTTGGCCTTTTGCTGCCATTTCCCACTCTGCTTCGGTGGGTAAACGGCCGTTTACCCACTCACAGTATGCTTTTGCCCCATGCCATGAAACATAATTGACAGGATGCTCTTCATAACCAACTTCGGCTTCAAACTGATTGTTTAACTGCACGAGAATATGGCTTTCCTGTGTTTCAAAAGTGGTGAGAAGGCACGTATAGCCAAAGCAACTATCCACATAATCGCCCATTGTGTTTAAAAACTGGAGATATTGAGAGACGGTCACCTCATGTTGGTCAATGAAAAAGGGATCAACTTGAACAGCATGGAGCGGTTTTTCATCATCGTTTGCAAATTCATTGTCGTCTGACGCCCCCATTTCAAATGTTCCGCCTGGAATTAACACTATTGGCATCTTGTCTACTGCTCGAATGTCTCGTTCGAGCTCTGTTTTAGGTTGTGGCGTAGAGGTTGGGAGGGAAGTCGGGGAAATTACTTGATTGCTGACATCCTTTGTTGGGCCCGTCGTCGCAATAACGGCCGTTTCCTCAAAAATCGAGGTAGGCATGGTTGTAGGTGTTGTAGGTTCAGTTGTTTGCTCGACTATGGTGATGTTTTCGGTCGTAGGCTGCGGTGAAGGGATTTGGACTATTGATTGGGCGTTAGATTGTCCCCGGAAGAAGAAAAGCAAAAAAAAAGATAATACGGCCGTTGAGACGACCGTCAAAATCAATAATGGAGAATTTCTAAATCGATCGATGATGCTGTCCGAAGGCGGGGTGGGTCGATTAATCGTGCCATCGTCTGGGTTTTTCATCAGCGTAAAGATTCGAATTAAATCTTCAACAAAGTCATTAAAGCCAGTCACATAGGCGTTAAGCTGATCCTCGGTAATTTTTGTGGCTAGCGGATATTGATCAACGGCCGTTAATGCGGACACATGAGGCCTAAAATCACGCAAGGTGATACGTAAAGTGCCTTCTTTATCAGTTAAAACACCCCACGCCAGCTCCTTTTTCTCGTTGTCATCTTTTGCCGTTATGAAGCGGTGCAACGAACTGGTTGGCACGACAGCACCTACATTGGAGAAAACCTCACGACCTTTAACGACGTCATAAATAGCATCAAACTTGTTTGGAATTTTGTCTAACAATCTTTGGAGAGATGTGGGCAAATGAGCCAGTAGTTTAATCGTGTCAATGCTTAAACTTTTTCCATGTGATGCTTCATCTTTATGCTTGCTCAATATCTGACCTACATAGCTCAGCGTATCGAGATACTTTTGCTGGAGTTCGCTAAAGCGAGCATAAGCCATCTGTCGATTTCGATCCGAACGCTCAATAATGTTTAAGGCTGCTAAAGTCCGTTCATGGAGACTCGCTAAATCTAAATGAGCGATTGGCACATCAAATGTGATTGGATACACACGATCCTTCGGTGACCGGCGGCTTGCGTCTACAGGAATTAAAATCGCAGGATTCGAGATTTCACTACCTTGTGATGATGTTATCGGTAAATTCGCTAAGGCAGCTGTTGCGGCGGCTTTGGTTTGTGTCTCTTTTTGTAGGTTTTTTAAATCAACCACGAGGCCTTGATCGAGTTGATAAGCTGCCGCATGGATGGCGCGATACAAAATTAAAATGTCGTTGACCGTTAAATTTAAAAAGTCGATATGCTGCTTAAAGAGATTGCGAAGATGCTGCAGCTTTTTTAGATCGATGGCATCAGATTCTGCTGCGGATTCAACGGGTAATTGGGGCGCTTTACTTATCAGCTGTTTTTCTTTGTCATTGAGCTGAAGTGGCAGGGGAGACGGCCGTTTAGTGTAGGCAGGTGTGTGTGGAATTCTAATGAGCTTTTTTGCCCAATTGATCGCTTGATTTGTAATAATTTCAGCCAATGATGCGCCCCAAATACCATCAAAAAAGATGTGGGACAAATCAAAAACGGATGTCTTGCCATTATCAAAGATGGTTAGAGCATGGCTTCCTAAGGCGCGTTCCCCTTGGCGCATCATGGCTAGGGGTTGATTGTGATGCTCTTCATCAAGATTGATCCAAATTGGGACAGATTCAATTTGATTCCAACTGCGCTGGAATTGGTCCGAAAATTTTGGCCGGAGTTCGTTAAGCGCAATTCGCTTGACGCGCACAAGGGAGGTCAGTGGTGTCTGAGGCATTGTAGGGGGATTTTTGATGATGGCTGCAACGAGATTGC
>JANQSK010000969.1 GCA_028284105.1 Anaerolineae bacterium | reverse complement strand
CAAGCTGAATCGGTAGGTGCTCTCTCGTATCAATTCCGAATGCTGTATCTGCTGCAGGCGGCTGTTTATCCGCTGGTGTGGGTTGGGAACTGGCTAGGGTTAGAAACGGCTGTTCTGGTTTGGCTAAGTGTTATCTTGTATGTGGGCATTTTGGGTTGGCGTTACTGGCAATCGCGAGAGCCATTTTTATTGCTCTTTGGGCTGGGATGGTGGGGGCTGGCCTATATCCTGATTGGTCTCCCGCTTTCAACGGATTATTTGTTACGTGGCCCTAGATTGCTGTATTTGGGAGGTGTTGGGGTTTGTTTGCTTTGGAGTTTGCTTTTGTTGCATCCTAGGCATGGCAAACAGCCATCTATCCAATTTGTGATTAGCTTCGTGCCGATAACGGCCGTTATTTTCATCAACACACAGTTTATTAGGCAAAAACTAGAGGTATACGATCAATTAACGGCGCCTGTCACCCTCATGTCAGAAACAGTTGACGCTGATGCTGATCCAGGAGGCGTGATCTTTCTGAATCTGCCACAGTGGATTAATACCCAACAACCTCAATATCCGGTGGGTGTCGAGCTCGTCTCGATGATGGGAGGCTATCTGTTTATCGAAGAGCTGGTTGATTTTAATATGCAGCAACCTCTTTCAGCGCAAGCGACCTTTGTTTCTGAGCAGTTTAACGAGGCCCCATACACCGTAGGGCTTCAATCACAAACGGCCGTTCAAGAGCTGGATTGGTCCAAAGCTGGAAACCAGCATCTCTTTTTAACAACGTATCTGGAAGATGGTCCAGTGCCGCATTATTTAGGATTTTTAGAAGATGAGGCTGGGGATACAATTGCCACATTGGGCGCGTACACACTTACGGGAGCAAATGCATCGCTCTGCGAAGAGAAACTCACAGTTACCCTTCAATGGCAACATGAGCCGATGTTACTCACCCCCACAACAACGATGTTTGTACAAGCCCTCGCACCTGACGGTCAACTCATTGCGCAAGCGGATGGTCCCCCATTTGGCTTGCGAGCTGATTTATTGCAAACAACACGGCCGTATACCGATATTCGTACGATTGAAATGAATCAATTAGCTGGGTCTGTTTTGATTGGAGTTTATGACTTTACAAACAATGAGCGCTTTGAGGCATTTGATGCCGATGGGCAACCTCTACCTGACAATGCTTTTCGTATTCAAGTGGAGACAAATTGTGATGGTTTATAAGGTTTGGTTGAATTCATGAACGAGCAGCGAAAAATACCAATCATCTACAAAACGGCCGTTATCATAAAAACGCTCGCGCAAATATCCTTCTTCTTTAAATCCTAGTTTTCGTAATAGGCTAGCTGAAGCATTGTTGTTTGGATCAACATTGGCCTCAATGCGATGAAGCCCCATCTCCTGAAACCCAAAACGCAGAATAGCTTTTATTGCTTCCGAAGCAATGCCCTGACGCCAATAGGTAGGGTGAAGTTCATATCCAATTTCTGCACGATGATGTCGCTTTGAGAGCGTGTGGAAGCCACATGTGCCAATAACGGCCGTTTCTCCCTTCAATACAAAGCCCCATCGAATGGCCTCTTTTCGAGCAAAAGCGTCCGTGTAATAGTTGATAAACCATTCTGAGTCAGCTATTTTCTGAAACGGCCGTTGACCATGTGCTTCAGCAATTTGAGGATCACTGAACAACGTAAAATGGTCCTCCACATCATTAAGCGTCAACTCTCTCAAGATAAGCCGCTCAGTGCTCAAGGTTGGGAAGACCTGCCAAGATTGGGTGAGATCTAACTTCATTGAAGTCGTCCCCCAACTGTCACAAAAGGTGGAATGATGCTGCACAGATGATCCCAGCTGCCAGGCTCGGCATCATTGTCTCCCTTTGGATACTCTTCGAAATGAATGAGATGGAAGCCATTTTGAATTAGGCTGTTCAAGATTGAGCTGTATGTATGTAGAAATTCCTTAGGGCCCTCAACTTTTTTCCAGTTCCCATGCTCATCTTCAACATCCCACTCAGTATTGACATAAAGATGAGCTCCACCTGAGATGTAGGGTTGCTTAACTGGATATCCTTGCGCCAACCAATCCGTTTCTTCCATGGTCCAATATGGATTCCCGAAATCAAGATTATAAATACCACCTGTTCGCAAAACGCGACTCACTTCGTCAATGACTTTTGTTGCATCAGGCACAAAGTTGATGGAATAGGGTTGGTAGACTAAATCAAAGCTATTCTCTTTAAATCGAGACAAATCACGCATATCGCCGTGTTCGATTTGAATATGTATCTTGAGATGCTCGGCGGCGAGCTGGTCGTTAGCGAGTTGAGCATCAGAAAGATCGAGGACGGTGACATTGGCACCCAATAAGCCAAATACGGCCGTTTGCTGACCTCCACTTCCTGCCAAACAAAGGACATCTTTCCCTGAAACATCCAGCATTCCAGCTTTCACAAGCGTTTGGCTATTGTTTACCCATTCTTGCGCTGAGTCGACCGTCATTTCGAGATACGGCCGTGTATAAGTTGAGCCTGCTTTGACAATGGCATTCCAACGTTCTTGATTGTATTTTGCTAAATCATCTTGATGCTGCATAAATCGTTTCTTTTGTTTATCAAGTTTTCAAAAATGCGTCCAAAGCACTATTAAACGCATCAGGCACTTCCATGCTTGGAAGATGACCTGATTCGAGTGTCACTTGCACGGCTGACGGATGCCGAGATTTGATAAAGTCCATCGCCTTACCCAAATCGTCATCATCATATTTGCCATAAATCAAGAGAATGGGAAGATCGAGCTGGTCGATGAGTTCATATCCCGTTTTTGCTAACGTCCGTTCTTCACCACCTCCGTCACTCATTTCATTTTTAATAATTTTTGTATTCATATCCCGAACGAGTTCACGTACCGCTTCAGGGGC
>JANQSK010000966.1 GCA_028284105.1 Anaerolineae bacterium | reverse complement strand
GGAATTCACCGCTCAACCGGACAACAACTTTGTGGTCACCCAATTGACGAAGTGGTTCGATCCCAACTTTACGACGGTCGATATCGGTTCCAAGCGCTTCGTTCATGGCATCTGCAATTTGAGAGGTGGTGATAGACCCGAATAAACGGCCGTTATCCCCAGCACGTGCTTCAAATGCCAATGACAAGTCGTTGATACGAACGGCCAATGCTTCATGTTCAGCACGGATTTGTTCGCGGCGAGCTTCAGCTTTACGGCGCCATACTTCTGCTTGCTTCATCACACCATCAGAAGCAACAACGGCATAACCTTTTGGAATCAAAAAATTACGGCCGTAACCAGCGCTTACTTTATGCACTTCACCCGCATATCCTAAATTATCTACATCTTCTTTTAACAGCACTTTCATAGCTGATTACTCCATGTCAATTTTGAAATTTTGCAGCCAAGAATAGTATCAGACGGGGCCTGATTTTGCAACAGCAGATTAATATTTTTAATACTAGACGTTATTCAGCGTAAACTTCATCCATCGCTGTGAGCACGTCATTTAACTCAATCACTTCATCTGCAATTTCTTGGCGTAAACGTCGAGCACGACCACTATCAATATCTTTGGCATCAAATAACATCGTTTGAGAATAAATTGTGCCTAAATGAACTAGGGAATTTTCGAACTGGAGTCGCGCCCGCTTTATCGTATCATCTAAGTGGCGAATTGTTTCTTGTTGCCGTTCCATGCTATGTAACGTTGAGGCAACCTGTTCTTTAACAGCTTCATTTCGCTCTGAAGCCAACTGTTGTCTTAACTGTTTAATTCGGGAATTATTACGCTGCCGATCACGCTCTAAGATTTTCTGGTCCCGTTGATATCGATCAATTCGCTGGGCTAAGTCATACATATTTTCAAGCCAATCATCGATTTGGCTCGCCGTTTGACTTAACTCGTCTTTAAGCATGGAATCAGACCGCTCACGAATAGCTTTTTCAATTCGGCTACGATAATCCAACGCTTGGCGAATTCCTTCATTAATCTTTTTATCTCGAATCTTTCCCGGTTCGAAATTATCTTTTAATAATTTAGCAGCAACTTCTGCACCGAAATCTGGATCGGATATGCTACTGTAAATTAATGCTGCCTCAACAAGCGCGCCAACACCTAACCAAGACCAAGCCGGCAAAAAGTCTAAAAATGAAGGTAAAAAGCCTAGGGCTGAAAGAACCGTCATAATAACGAAAAATGCAATAGCCAGAGCGCTTTCTGTTCTAAAAATCGATTCTTGAAAGATGGCACGTTGAACTTGTTTCTCTAGGGCTTCTTTTGTCTCGCTTGCCATTATGATGCTAGTTTTGCTCCATTTTTTGCATAAATGCCGTCTGTTGGGCTTTTACAGTTTCGATTTGCTTCTTGATCGTTTCTTTTTTCGTTTGATCCGTTGAAATTTGGAGTGCTGATTGTAACACGTCTATGCTTCGTTGAAAGAAATTAAGGCGCAAATAGGCATTTGCTAAATTTTGTAGATAAAGTAGCCGATGAGGCTCTCGTGCAGCAGCCCGTTGCCAATGTTTAACGGCCGTTGCCCACTGCCCCTGCTCAACAGATCGTTTTGCCTTGAGGTGATAATCCGCCCCGTTCGGCAACCCATCCTTTGAATGAGCAATCAAACGCAGATTGACCTTTTCAAAATCTGGTGCAAGTAAAAAGATAGCCATTCCTAACGCAAGAACTGCACCACCGATCTCAAATTGATTCAAAAAGCTATCAAACCCACTCCCTAACCCCTCAATAAATCGAGTGATCGCGGGGTCAAACGGGGGCAAACGATTGGACACAAGCCTAATTGAGAAAAACGCCTCAATTCCCGCAATAAACAAAACAATAATCAACAATATCTGGGCGGTCAAAAATGCCCAAAATTGTCGCATCATGCTGCCTATTGCCACCACCAAAAAGAGTACAACTAGTGCAGTATTAACAATAACACCAATGATGTCGGCCCAATAGATAAAATCAAAAAACAGTTGAATGAGATTGATGTTTGAAAGCCCAAGTAAAGCGACCCAAAATATCACAGCATTGGTGCTTGCTTTGGCATAACGATATTGCTTGACGTACAACGGCCGTTTACATGCAGGACATCGATTATCTTTTGCGACTGTTTCTGTAGCACAATAGGGGCAAATATCAGCATTTTGGCTCCAAACATCATCATAGGTTGTTTTTGCTTGAAAGCCTACGGTCTCAGATTGAGAAACGGCCGTTGTTGGATCAGTCCAAGTCCACTCCTTTACTTGGCGTTCAGGGTAAAGAATGGCTTGTGCACCAGACAAAGGCGCAACTTCACGTCTAACGGTTTGCTTCTTTTGAGAAGGGGGAGGGCTATATAGCTTTTCCAACCCAAGTTGGGCCTTTTCATTGTGAGGATTTAGCGTAAGGACATTTTCTAAGCAGATAATTTTATCGGCTTTATCATCAACAACAGCACTCAGCCATAGCCAACTCAACTCATTCTTCTCATCGACTTCAATTGATTTTAAGAGAAGACGCTTCGACTCCGCTTTATTGCCGGCTTTCAGAGCCGCAATTCCCTGTTTTAAAAAATCGTCCTGATCTGACGAGTGCATACCGTCTATGTGAGGGAAATGTCTTGCCATTTCCCTCACTATCCCAAATCAAAATTAAATATCTGAGGCTTCGAGCGATTCGCTCTCTTCGTCAAGATCCATTGATGGCGCAGGTTCTGACAAGCCTAAGCGTCGTTTGCGTTCTTCTAACTGTAAATCAATTTCTGATTTACCAAGCACATCATCCATCTGATTATCTAAACGATCAGCGTACATTTCACTTTCGGCCGTAGCGCGATCCAACCGTGAACGAATGGATTCCCCTAAACGAGCGATATCGGCATCACCGGCTCCTGTTAAATCGTCCAAGCTCTTAATGGCTTTAACCGTTGTTTCTTTAGATTTCGCTAAACGCATTAAAGCTTCAAGTTCACGTTGTTCTTCACGGATCGTGCGGAGTTTGGCTTGCAGTTTCAAACGGGCATTCTTAAGTGCTTCAAACTCTTTTTGTTGACGCACCCATTGCTCATGATACTGTTCTTGCAAGCGACGATTTGTGTTCAGTTCAGTTTGAGCAGCACGAGCTAAATCGGTTTTGCCTTGCATCAAAAGCGTATCGATGTTGCGATCGATCTGGTCCGCTTTCTTTTTATACTCTTTGTATTTCCGCTCCATGGTTTTGACTTCCCCACCCACAGTCGCGGTTGCTTTTTCTAACTCATCCAAATTCTTTTCAGCATCACGAATATACTGCTTCATAACCGCTACTGAATTTTTCTCTAACGCTTTATCGACCATCGCGTGAAGGTTTGCTTGAATAAGCGTTTGAGTCTTTTCTAATATAGAAGCCATTAATGTCTCTCCTTAAAATTGAAATGGGAACTAGTTCGTAACACAACAAACTTTACGCAAATGATTTTTGAAAGTTACATTTTCAAATCCATTCGAAAAGTATACGGCTACTGGATAATCTTATTGTAAAACAATGCTAAAGGATTTAAAAGGATGGAAATGTAAATAAATATTTAAAAAATATCTATTTCAGGCCCACTTGAAATAGGCAGGGCAATGGAAAAGGCAAATTTACCGTTTGCAACTGTATGAAGTGAAATCTCTCCGCCATGTAATGTGATATACCCTTGCGCGATACTGAGGTCAGGTGCAAATTCAAATGTTTTATAAAGCTCATCATCATTTTTGTTGTTATCCAAAATTTGGCTCATCATGATGGCTACATCTTCCCTTATTGAGGCATGAAAATCCATATTAATAACAACAACATCATCTTGTTCTTTTACTGAAAACGAAATTTGTAAAAGTGAATCCGGTGTTTTTCCTAGTTTGATTCCGACTTCAATTAAACGATTAAAGCTATTAAATATCTGAGATATATTCCCATAAATTGGGGGGACTTGAACATCTAACGTTTCAAGAGAAATTTTTATTCCTCCGGATGCCATTTTCGCAGAGTTCATTCTGAAAAAATCTGAAATCACGACCCCAAAGTTGGGAATAAGTTGCGATTGCAGTCGATAGGCGTCTTTGGCTTCATCAGTTTTGAGCTCAGCCAATGACATAAAATCTTCGATTAACCGATTGAGCCATTCGCTTCCCTGTTGGATTCCCTGAAGAGATTCCATGAACCCCTCTTCAGTCTCGACATTTTCCATTGAATTTTTTAATTGATCGACGTATTGATTGACTGAAGAAATGGGTTGTCTAAAACTTGGAGTTACCAAATTCAATATCGATTTCTTGAGAGAATCAAAATCTTGTTCAACTATTCGTTGGAGGGCGAATCTTTTATCTAACTGGGATTCGACGTAATTAAGCAAAAGAGTACTTTCATAAGGCTTCGTTAAATACTCATCAACCCCCATGATGTAAGCCTTGTCTTTATCGGGGGTTTTTCCTTTTGCTGTGAGGAAAATAACCGGAATATGTAACCACTCAGGATTTTTTCTCACTTCTTCTAAAAACTCATACCCTGACATTTTAGGCATCATAATGTCTGAAATAATAAGATCTGGAAGCTGATTTTTTAACTGTTCTAATCCCTCTAATCCATTTGTTGCCTTCATCACATCAATGATGTACTTACCTTCAATTGTTTCTAGCAAATCTTGTAGGCCATCCAACAAATTGGGATCATCTTCAACGAGTAAAACCGTCGCCACTGTATCGATCTTTAGGAGGCCATTCTCGCTTGATATGCGATCATTAATGGGGAATATCAGGGTAAACTCACTACCTTGATCAATTTCAGATTTAATTTCAATACGGCCGTTATGGAACTTCATCAAACTCGCCACGATATGAAGCCCAACCCCAGCACCCTGCTGTTCTTGAACCATACGATTGTGCTGGTAAAACAGATCAAAAATATTGTCAACAATTCTTGATGGCATACCTTGACCATTATCACAGACAATAATGTGCAGTTCGTCACCAACTTGCTTCGTTTCAATCTGAATAAGCGTTTCACGATCCATCTTTTGGGAAAATTTCAAAGCATTATCCAAAAGCCGAACTAATATATTCACTATCTGTGTTCGAACGCCAACAATTGAGGGGAGACCTTTGCTGAGATTAAGTTGGACCTGAACTTGCTCTTCTTCGATTAGGTTTCCATGATGATCTAGTGCTTGCGTTATTATTGAGTGGAAGTCATTAATGATCTCTGCCTGGTTGTGAAAATCTTCTTTGATCCCTCCCGAATAAAGATCGATAACAATAATAAAATCATCAATTAACTTAGAGAGTCGCACACAACCAGCTTGGATACCCCGTAAATGCTCTTGATATCCCTCAATACTTTGGAGTTCTTCCATCTTATATGTCAACATCTCAGAATAAGATGTCACATAAGTAAGTGGTGTTCTAAATTCGTGATTGAGAACCTTTAAGATTTCTTTTTTTATAGCTTTGTGGAACTGTTCTTGCGCGCCTTGTTGAGCAAAACTCTTTTTAAGTTGAGAGCGAATATGCTTAATAAGGATTCTAAAGTCAAATGGTTTGGTTAAATATAATGATGCCCCATTTAACAACCCTTGATGTTGGGCTCTGACATCATCTTTTGCAGTTAAAAATATAAAAGGGATATGGAGGAGGTCTTCACGCGATTGAGTATATTCTAAAAACTCAAATCCCGTTATTTTGGGCATCATGACATCAGAAATAATTAAGTCGGGGGTAGTGGATGCCAATAAATCAATACCTGCTTGACCATCAGATGCACACAATACTTGGACATTGTAAGTTGTGTCTTCTTCCACGAAATCAGTTGATTCAACAACATCTTGGATGCCACTTAAAAGATCTTTATCATCCTCAACTATAAGAATCGTTACATCTTTTTGATTAGTCATTTGATGTGCAAGCATGGTTTAAAATCAGAGTGTTTTTAGTATGGGACACATATAACGCAATCATTATAGCATGGCTTTGAACGAAAATAGCGTGATGATTAAGGAGTAGTACTATTTAATCACCACGCTACTAAATTTGAAGAAAGTTCTATTAACTTGTTACGCGCAAACTTATCCTTTATACGCAAGGAATTGCACAAATTTTGCCAAGCTAGCTTTGATTTCTAAGCTTGTCGAAGGCGTCTTGCACCTATTAAAACACCTGCCAGAATGAGTCCAATTAAGATAGTACCCCACGTATTAAACCCAGTATCTGGAAGTGCATCAGGATCTGAAGTTGTTGAAACGGCCGTTGGCGTGCTACTAGCACCAGAGGAGTTACTTCCAACAACAGCATCAGGTGTTGACTCTTCATCACCCTCATCATTCCCGTCGTCATTTTCATCTTCATTGTTTTCTTCTTCAAACTCACTCGTGCCTGACACATTTGGCGTAGAAGTTTCGTTTTCTTTAACAACGGCCGTTTCTGTTGGAGAAGGCGTTTCTTCAGGTGCAGCTTCCGTATTAGTTGGCTCTAGCTCTGGTGTATCGGTTGGCTGGACTTGGGCATCATTGGTTGCGTCAATAGCCGCTTGAACAGCTTCAGCAGTCCATGTCGCTTCAGCGGCCGAATTTTGGGCTGCAATCGTTGCGTTCTGATTCGCAATTGCCGTTGAATCAGCAGCAAACTGTGAATTCCCGCCACGATTAAGTAATGTGAAGTTACAAATCATTGCCGCTAAGAAAATCAAACCTAAAATTCCAACAATGATCAAAAAATTGCGTCGATTTGATGAACCAGTTGTTTCTTCCTCTTCATCAAGCATAAAATCGTCAGCCATAAAATCCTCCAAAAGGGAAAAGATCCCTAAATTATTGCATCTAAATTAGATGTGGGAATAAATACTTTTTGCCCGTTCTGCAAACGCACATCTGCCCCGCGTACACGAACGCCCGACTGAGTCTGGCGAAATTGTTTATAAATATGTTCAATCACCCCTATATTTCCTAAATAAGGCTGTCGTAAAACACGAACCGTTTGTCCAACTTGAATAG
>JANQSK010000954.1 GCA_028284105.1 Anaerolineae bacterium | reverse complement strand
GCATAAAATTCATGCCTAAAAGGCTCCATCGCATGAATAACGGTTGGCATGTTTTCCTCAAAGCTACGAATGTCGAAATGAGGATGTTTTGGTGGAGAAATATTTATTGCCTTACAGTAGCTTTCTATCGTTTTGAAGTGGTTCATTACTTTTGAATCTTCTGATCATTTGAGTTTGTTATTGCATATTTAACACAGGATTATATGTTCGCCAAATGAATTGAATGGTTAACTAAGCTCCCAAAATTCAAAAAATTTAATATGCATATGCTAAAATGCCAACTCGAAGCAAGATTTGTAAATACACTGAATTTAGAGGGGTAGATTGCAGAGGTGATGGATCAAATTTTTACAAAAAAAGTTACACATTCCTGAATCACGACTCGCCCTTATTCCACGACCTCAACTATTCGAAAAACTGTACAGTGGTCAAGATGGTAAAATGACCCTTATTTCAGCGTCTATTGGTTTTGGCAAAACGACCATTGCCACAGAATGGCTGAGTCATATGCGCCAAATAAGCGATGATCTACATGAGTAAGTTTCAGAACAAAAGTCGCAGAGCCTTATTCAGCCAAGCCGCTGAAGATGTTGTTATAAGTCTCGCCTTCAATTTCATGATTTTCCCAAATAGCATCATACGTTGAACCAATAGCTGCCGAGTCAACCTGAACATAAACGGCCGATCCTACCTCAATAGGCAAATTCAATCGACTTAAGCCACCTTGATAATAGGCATCTTTACGAGACAGGATAAGTGTTTGCCCAGGATAAAGCGGTAAGCCATTTCCACTGACAAGCCAAACGGCACCATCACTGTTTTGAGTCAGGAGTGTTTGATTAACGGCCGTTGCCAATCAAAAGGGCAAATAGTGATAAAACAACCAAAAACGCCACAACAATAAAATGAGTTCGAATACTTCTCATGGACAATCCTATTTGATCTGTATTAGCGGTTAGCTTTCCCCATGGGGCCTTTTATAGTTTAAGATCTTTTATGCTGATTTATAGAGGACATGGGTCATAACGAGGCTCGCGAAGCTGAGTGATTAGACCTAGTAGTGGTGAATAAAACGGCCGTTTTCCCTACGTCCATTCCATGTTCATACCACGTCCTCTTGAATGATGTTTTGGTTTCAATATCATCGCCAATATGAAAAAAATAAATCGAATTCTCACGTGTATTCCACTTATTTTGATGGTTTTAACAGGATGTGTTATCGGTGCCAGGGTTGAGTCACCGGTCGTAATTGAGCCAGTGCCAGTTACCCCTATCGCACCACCTGAAGGCATTCGAGGCACATTGAGCGTAGACCCTCGTGTGTATATTGAACAGCAACAAGGGGAATCTGAGTTTTTAATGCCTCAAGAGAACCAAACGGGGCTTGGACTTTGCTTTCCTCAAGGGGAAGGCGTTCAAGAGGTTGAAGCCTATGCAAATGAAGTCGATAATTTTCGGGCAGATGTGTATATGCAAGTGTGTGGTTGGGAACGAAACGGAATGCCTATCGATGTAATGGTTGAGCTACCCAATGGCCAGGTTCTTGAAGAAGAGGTTGAAACTGAAAGATTACCAAATCGCTCAGCCTATTATGCCTCTTACTATTGGACGGATGAGTCTTCAGATATGTTTGGTCCTGTTCGATTTACTTTTTCAAATCAAGGCAGGCTTTTAAGTGACGACGAAAGTGTCGTTACACTTGTCTATGAAGTTGTGCTACCTGAAGAACCGAGAGTTTATAGCTTTGAAAGCGGCACGGTTTGGCTGTATGGTTTTGAGCCTAATGAAGCAGTGCAACTGTTACGCTACGACGTCAGTCAACGCGGATTTGTTGAGTGGGAAGGCGGCGGGGGCATTACAGAAACCTATTCACTGGTTGATCAACAGATGGTCATAGTGGATGAGAACGGCGCAAAAGCTTTGAATGAATTTGGTGCTGGGGGGTATGGTCCTTACGGGCCTCAATCCCATGTGGTTGCCATTGGCCCTATTTCTGGAGAGGTGAACGAACGAATCGCTATGTTTGTGGAAGAAAGTGTATTGTTGGAAGAGTAAATACGTTTATGGTGTTGTCAATGCGGTTTTGTTGGAGGAAAACGGCCGTTTCCCAATCCCCAACACCCCCGCTATAATCCACCAAAACCGTCAATCAATAATCGAAAATTGAAAATCTTATGACCGCACCCCTACAAAACCTAAAAATACTCGACTTTTCTACTCTGCTCCCTGGCCCTTACGCCACCATGATGCTGGCAGATTTAGGCGCAGATGTCTTGAAAATTGAAGCTCCGAATCGACCAGAGTTGACCCGCATGCTGCCCCCCTTTGACCACAATGGCGTCTCTGCTGGACATGGACTTTTAAATCGAAGTAAACGTAGCTTAGGACTTAATCTCAAAGCTGCAGGATCAGTGGATATTGTCAAAAAGCTCATCACTAAAGGGGGATATGATATTGTTGTCGAGCAATCACGACCCGGCGTGATGGATCGATTGGGTGTTGGATTTGAGACGCTTACAGAAGTATGTCCACAGTTGATTTTCTGCTCGCTAACGGGATATGGGCAGACGGGACCGATGCGTGACCGCGCAGGGCATGATCTAAACTATTTGGCGCTGTCTGGGATGTTGGGACACTACGGTCGTAAATCTCAACCGGCACCGCCACCTCTTCCAACCCAAGTCGCTGACATTGGGGCAGGAAGCTTGCACTTGGTCATCGGTTTACTGAGTGCTGTCATCCGTCGCACTGCGACTGGTGAAGGGGGTATGGTTGATATCTCCATGCACGATGGCTCTGTCGCTTGGAACAGTTTACAGGCATCAGGTGTGCTTGTTGGGGATGTGCCTGTAGAGCCTGAAAGCGGCACGCTTAATGGGGGCTCGTTTTATGACTTATATGAAACGGCCGATGGCGAATTACTATCTGTAGGTTCACTGGAACCTAAATTCTGGCAGCAATTTTGCAACGCTATAGGGCGTGAGGATCTGTTCCAAACAGGGCTTAATTTTGACCCTGACCATCAGCAATCATTCAAACAAGAAATCCGTGATGCTGTAAAGACGAAAACGCTTGACGAATGGACAGACATCTTTGCAAACTATGATGCCTGCGTGGAACCTGTTCTTTCTACAAAACAGGGTCTTAATCACCCCCATACTGTGGCTCGAG
>JANQSK010000947.1 GCA_028284105.1 Anaerolineae bacterium | reverse complement strand
CTGTCTCAAACCAGGTGGCGTATACATCTTTATCACCCCTAATCAAAACCATCCACTAGCGCAATTGAACCAACTTTTTGGCAAACTAGGAAAGCTCCAAGGTAGGCTCGTTGAGAAACTGTACAAGCGAAAAGAAGATGACACGTTTCCGACTTTTTATCGAGCGAACAGTTCAAAAAGGTTAGAAGCCTTGTGTCACAAATCTAATTTGCAAATTAGCACACTTGATTACATTCCAGACCCTACCTATTTAGCCTTCACACCGTTAATCTATCAAGCATCTTGCTGGCTAGAAGAAGCTTTACCGTCTAGAAATAAAATTCACCTAGTTGGTGTTATACAAAAACCTGTCAGTTCCTAAACGAATCACGCAGTGAGCATCAAATATTTGTTTCTGCTGAGCAACCCATCAAATAGGTTGATGTTCTATCTTTTCACATTTAAAATTAAATGTTGTGATGTCTGAATCAGCCCCTTTATCCCATTTATCCTTTTTACAACGCCTGATGATTCGGCTTGTTGGCCCAACATTAGCGTTTGCTTTTCGAACAAACTTTCAAAAGTTTTTAGGAATCCCATTATCGGGATGGGTGAAATGGCTCCCAATCTGGTTCATTCCGTTTGTTTTAATTGGCCGTTTTTCGGTAAATTGGATTTGGGTTTTGCTGGGACTATTTATTTTGCTTCAAGCAGGGTATTGGTTGGCTCAGCGCATTGGCTATTCTCGATTTGTCGCAGATCCTAAAGCATCCAACTTCCAAACCAAAACAATACCTGAAGGTGAAAAGATTTTGCTACGGGCGACGGGTTTATTTTCGCTTGCCCAACGAGAAGAGCGGGTTTTCCTGCGACCTTCTGAATTTTGGCAGGTTCCTCTTGGTGAGCGTGTCATTATGGTCAAAGCTCCCAATGAGCTTTTCCTGTATCAGTTTTTTGAAGACGAATCAGTAAAAACGGTAAAGTCGGGTTGGCTTGTGTTCGGACGAACCCCCTTACCCTCGTTAGCTATTACATTTTGTGTATCATGGGGACCTGCTTTTGATGAGAATCCTTCATTTTACTATGTTGGAGATGGCCCAGATAAGCCACCCTGCCAAAATCGCACCGTTTATTTAACTTTTGAAGATGAATCTTCACTGTCGCTTGTTGCTGGTTGTTTAACTGGGGCAATCGGGGGTTAAAAGTTATTTAAAATGAGATGGCTGCCGTATCCGCAGCAGCCATCTCACTTCATAACAGTCATTATGGGGATGTGGTCGGTTCGGGAGTCGGAGTCGCTTCCTCTTCGGTCGCGGTTTCATCCGACGTAGCTTCATCATCTTTAACCGTTTCTTCTGTGGTTTCATCGGTTACGGCCGTATCTTCTGTTTCGACATCCAAATCAAATGAGACATCTGTCAAAATATCATTTGTGAAAATCTGATCCAGTTCGTCCCAGGCACTTTCCAAGTCAGCGGCTGCCAGTGAAGGACGATCTGGCAAATTGACAAAGGCCAGTGCCAATCGAGCTTGCACCATTTCTAATTTTTCCGGATCGGTCGCGAGAACTTCAAGAGCCAACAGCCCTTCTATTGTTTGAACAGCCGATTCGATATCATCTGTCGCCAAACCAATATTGTCTTCGACCAAGCGAAGGCGCGCTCGGGTAATCAGCTCCCAAACGCGGAATAAAGCTAGGGTCTCTTGAAGCGTATCTGGGGTGTCCAACTCTTCAATCATGGCCATCGCTTCTTCTTCCATGGCGATCATTTCAGTGCCCAGATCAGTAACTGCCGTTTGCACCGTATCAATCTCACCACCCAAGGCGTCAATTTGTGACCCATTGTCAATAATGTCACCCTGAATAGCGACCAACGCTTCACTTAATGTACTTAAATTCGTCTGCAATGTGGCCACTTCGGAATCAGAGGCGGTCACATTGTCTGTTAAGAGCTGCAACACTTCCTGTTGTTGATCAATATCAGAAGATAGGTCCGTTTGCAGCAACTCAATTTCCGCTTCTAGATCGGCAATCGTCTCATTGAGTCGGTCTACTTCACGTTGTGTAGATGACGTTTCCATGAGGGTATCTACGTCAGTTCGCAGTAGATTAACTGAGCTATCATTTCTTATTTCCATCACAGCCATTTGGCTAGAGATTTGCTGAAATTCTGTATATCCAAAATAGGCACCAGCTCCAACGGCTCCTACAAACGCAATCACGACAATCAATAAGATGACGATGAAAAACGCACGCATGAAGCGTCTGAAAAAGCCTGGGCGATTATTATTGGCACTCATCTGTTCTCCTTTATCTCTTCAATCCTACTTGCACAACCTATGGCTGTTGTTCAGGTGTTATTGTGGGTAATGTTATGGGTGTTGATGTTGGGCGTGGTGTACGCGTTGGAATGGTGGTTGGGGTGCTTGTTGATTCATCAACGGCCGTTCCTTCTGATGAAGTAGGAGTACGGGTGATGAATGGTGTTGGTGTAACAGTTACTTCTGGCGTTGGTAAAATTGAATCAAGCAATTCATTTAGCCCACCTAAAAAGGTATCAAGCGTTTCTGTTGAATCTTCAATATTTTCAATTTGCTCTTCTAAATCAACGGCCGTTTCTTCTAACGCTTCTATTTCGTCCTGAGCGGTCGCCAAATCATCTTGCGCAGAATCCACATCAAGTTCAATGGCTTCAAGATTGGATGAAAATGTTGTTTGTTCATCGACGACTGCATTCACTTGAGACGATGCCGAATCCACATTACCTTCAACGGCTTCTAGCGTAGAAGACATCCGCTCAACTTGGCTTTCGGCTTGTTCTAGTTGAAGCTGTAAACGCTGATTAGCCTGAGTAAATTGGAGCGATCCACCGTTTATAGCGGCTAAAAGTCCAAGCGTGATGGCTGTTCCCAAAACCGCACCAGCTAAGGCACCAATGATGATAAAGATGCAGCCTCGCCGACGCGAAATCGTATCATCTTGAACAGGAGATTGCCCATCAGTAGTGGGCTCATTTTCTGTCATATTTTGCTCCTCAATTTCATTCGAAAATGAAAATGGATTTGATTCTGATTGTTTATCTTCATCATGTTGCCCAATGTGTATCGATGGCTCGTTTGAAGGTTCAAACTCTTCATCTGGCTCATCTGCTACGGCTTCTTCTTCATCGGGTTCAACAATTGCATCACCTGGATCAAAAGCGATGGGGTCTTCTATATTCTCTGGGTTCTCAGAATGAGGAATGGGTTCACTCTCGTCGATTGATAATTCTGATTCAACGGCCGTTTCAACATCAGATTCTGTAACCTCATCAGTATCACCGTTCAAATCCTCAGAGACAGATGATTCTACAATGGACCCCACCGTCACTTGATCTTCAAATTTGCGCACCATACGCTCTGAAATTCCTGGAACGGCCGTTAATTCAATGACCTCTTCAAACGGTCGTATCGTTGTACGGTACTCAATAATACGACCTGCTAATGCCTCACCAATACCAGGCAACGAGACCAAAGTCTCAACATCCGCTTCGTTGACATTTATCATCTCATCCATCATAAAAGCATTGTATCATCATTCAGTTGCAATTCACCAATTGCAACAGCGTCAAAGGCTCTCTCTATCATCCAGTGAACAAACTACAGCAAACTCTAGGGTAATCGTATACATTTTGGAGGTTTACTTCATTGACAAACAATAACCTTGTTTCTATACTCCTCTCAGCAAATCCCCAGAGAATGGAACCGGGAACGAGTGATTTATGAGTGATGCCCCAGCCCAGTTGATCATGCAACGAGGCCCCTCGGTCAATCAAGTATACGACCTAACCAAAGAACGGTTGCAAATCGGCCGTTCAGCCGATAATGATATTCCTGTCAACGACGCTGAGGTTTCACGAAAACATGCGCTGCTTCTCCAACAGCCAGATGGTCAATTTTCCATCGAGGATTCGGGTAGCACCAATGGCACCTTTGTTAATGGAACACGCATCCAAAACCGGGTCCAGCTCCAAGATGGTGACATCATTGATTTCGGCGATTCCATTCGCTTTCAATATTTAGAACCCGTCTTTGCCCCTGTTGCCCCACCTGAATCTGAAGATGACACGGCCGATTTAGAGCCGATTCCCGTAACACCGCCACAGTCAACGCCAGCAGCCTATGATGGCACTGAAGAGGACGACGATTATTACGATGAAGATGACCAGCCTTTATGGGCCCAACGACGTGTCCTCATCGGATGTGGCTGTGGATTATTGCTATTCGTTTGTCTCTGCAGTAGCTCTTTGCTTTTCTTAGATTGGTATCGGCAAGGAGAATTATTGTACTGTGGGGGTTTACGGCCGTTATTCGAAACACTCCTCAATATTGGCCCCCTCGAATTCGATCCTGTCGCCTGCCCAACCCCATAAAAATCAACTTTGTGACTTTTTTTAAACTTCGTTGTCTAATGTGTGAAGTGACAAAATGAAGTGACATCATTTGTCAAAATGAAGTGATATTTTAAAACCTCGACATCTTTAATTTCAGCTGAGTCTAATTTAGCTGATGGAGAAAAATTTAAATGGATGAAATTGTAAAAGCAGTCTCTGAAAAAACTGGCTTGCCAGAAGCACAAGCAAAAATGGCAACGGAAGCTGTTCTCGAATTCTTGAAAGAAAAATTGCCTGCCCCTATTGCTGGACAAGTTGACACCTTATTGGAAGGTGGCGATGCCTCTTCAATGGGTGATGTTGGCAACTTACTCAATATGGGCAAAAGCATTTTTGGCAAAAAATAAGACGCCATCGATCTTTTCGTTTGATAAGTGGAGAACAAAAATCTGAGCTTTTGTTCTTCTGTAAGTAATTTTCATTTGGCTATTTTTATTCAAGTTACTTATTGAAAATTACTTAGCACAACCTCCTACAGTAGAAACGGCCGTTTGGGA
>JANQSK010000938.1 GCA_028284105.1 Anaerolineae bacterium | reverse complement strand
CTCTGTCCGCGATCGGTACTTTTGAAGACATAGGGTGCATAATCACCAAATTTATGGGCATCCGCGACGGCAAAGACGGTATTTGCATCATGCTGCGAGGCCTCTACACATTGAATAAATGCCCGCTCATGAACTTCTGGCAATGGAGCTGCCTGTCGCCAATTTTGACCCCCATCTTCACTGACTTGAATCAAGCCATCATCCGTTCCAACATACAAAACGCCTTCAGCCACGGCCGATTCTGAAAAGTTCGAAATGGAGTTATAACGAGACATGGCGCCCATATCGTATAAATCATCAACGCTCCAAACGCGCCCCCCTACTTCAAGCTCGTATCGATTTTCATTGCGGGTGAGATCAGGCGAAACGGCCGTCCAGGAATTCCCTTGGTCATCACTGCGCCAAACACGCTGAGATGCAACATATAAGCGATTAGAATCATGGGGACTAATCAAAATAGGGGCATCCCAATTCCAACGTTCAGGAGGTTCACCCGGTTTGGGGAATGGTTTAATATCCATCCGTTCATGCGTTCGCAAATCATATCGAAACACATTCCCATTTTGGAATTCAAGATAGAACAGGTCGGGGTCAGTGGGATCAAAGGCCACATGATACCCATCTGCGCCCAGGGGCACCCACCAATCCTGATTCCGCACTCCTTCGGTGTTCATCGTGCGTGATGGACCGTAAAGGGTGCCTAAGTCTTGTGCTCCCCCTAAAATATTGTAGAAAGGCTCTGCATTATCAACATCAAGTCGATAAAATTGAGAGATGGGCAAATTGGGGAAGTGGCGCCAACTGCCTCCCTCATCAAACGATTCATAAAGCCCGGCATCTGCGCCTAATAACAAGTGATCCCCATCATCTGGGTCGATCCACAGCATGTGGTTATCACTATGTTTATCTTTACCCGTTTCCATATTTTCAAAGTTTTTACCGCCGTCCTTCGTGCGATGAACAAAGACATCCATTTGATAAACACGGTCGGGATCAATGGGAGAAGCTTCAATGACTTGATAATAATGGGGCCCCGTTCCCCCAGAAATATACTCATTCCGTTTTTCCCAGCTTTCCCCTTTATTGGTTGAGCGGTAAAACCCTTTTTCTTTCTTGCCAGCCTCGATAGTCGCATAAACCAAGTTGGGATCAGCGGGCGTGACTGCCAGCCCGATTTTGCCCATATCACCCTTGGGAAGGCCTGTTTTTAAACGTCGCCAACTTTCGCCACCGTCTGTTGATTTATAGATCCCTGAGCTAGCCCCGCCACCCATATGCGCCCAAACGGTGCGCCGACGTTGGTATGCTGCCGCATAAAGGGTATCTGGATTGCTTGGATCAAAAGCAATATCTGTCACACCTGTATCTTCGTCGATTTCTAATACGGCCGTCCAGCTTTCGCCGCCATCGGTTGTTTTATACACACCGCGTTCGCCGCCGGCAGACCACAAGGGGCCTTCAGCTGCCACAATCACAATATTGCTATCTCGTGGATCGATCAGAATCTTGCCAATATGCTCTGATTGAGGCAGCCCCATTTGTTTCCATGTTGAGCCGCCATCAACAGATTTATAGACACCATCTCCCCAGCCAACATGTCGACCGCTTACATTTTCACCCGTTCCAACCCATACAACATCATGATTGATCGGGTCAATGGTGACACACGCTATTGAGTAAGATGCTTCTTTATCAAAAACAGGTGTCCACGTTGTTCCTGCATTAACGGTCTTCCAAACACCTCCAGACCCAACAGCGATGTACCATGTGCTCTTCTTGATAGGATGAATGGCAATGTCGGCCAATCGTCCACCCATCAATGCTGGCCCAATAGCACGAAACTTGAGCCCATTCACAGCTTTTTGCAGGGCTGATTCTTCTTTTTTCTCGGGGTTGGTCATTTGGAAAACTCCTCAATTTTTTGGGAAATAGTCAGTTTAAAAATATGAACAAAGCAAAATTTGAATAAACGTTTTATAGCACCAATCTCATATTGAATATCTCAATTCTATTGGAAAAATCTTTGTTGTCATCTTGGGTTCATGGTCTAATTAACAACATGCTAAAGTCCGAGTTGATTAGGCCACGCATCAAGGTAAACAGTGGGCAAATTAAAGCAAAACGATTGCCGATTGATTATGAGTGGCTTGAGATTTGCAATACGCTCATTAGCATCTATCACCAGCACATGGGTCAAACACGAGGTGTTTTAGCAGCCGCGTTGAAAGAACACGAAAGCGATTCGCTCCATTATTCGATTCTTCGTGGATTAACGGCCGTTTTAGACACGTGCTGCACCTTTGATAATGATCCTCCCATTCAACCAGCCCTATTGCGTGAAACCCTATTTCAACAAGGTAGCGCCCTTGGATTAACCCGTGAAGAGCGAATTCGAGAAACGGCCGTTTCTTTTAAACTAACACCTCAACAAATCGAATCTACTCTATTTGCAGATCTTGTTGAAGAGCAGCTATTAGTCGAATTTGAACCCCTCTCGCCTGCAAATCTCATTCATCAATATAATTTAGAAGTCGCCCGAGGTGTCCTTTATTGGGCAAAAGAGATGCGGCTCTATGTTGAAGATGGCTATAAGGATTTGTTTAAATTCATCAAGCTATTTAAATTGATGCACACGGTGAAAGCGGTGGGCAATGGATACGACATTGTGCTTGATGGCCCCATCTCCCCTTTTGTGGCTTCTACGATTCGATATGGCTTGCAGTTTGCCAAATTTCTACCGGCCCTATTGCTGTGTGACAGTTGGGAAATGCAGGCAAAAGTCCGTCCTCAAGGGCAAAAAACCTGGCTTAACTATGAGTTGGATGACAGCACCGATTTAAAAACTCATTTCAAACCATCAGGTCCATACGATAGTCGCTTAGAAGCTGATTTTGCGGCGGAATTTGAGGCCAAATACGGCCGTTCTAAACGAACTTGGGAGCTCAATCGAGAAGATGAGCTGATTTTAGTTGATGATACCGTCATGATTCCCGACTTTTCATTTACCCACGCCAAAGATGGGCGTCGGGCGCTCTTGGAAATCATTGGCTTTTGGCATCCCGATTATTTACGCAGAAAGTTGAACAAAATTCGCCATGCTCAGCGAGAAGATTTAATCCTGCTCGTTTATGAAAGCGCCAATGTATCAGCTGAACCCTTCCGCGAAGTATCTGCAGGTGAAGTCATTTCATTTAAGAATAAACCCGTTCTTAAGCACGTCATTGAAGCGATTGAAAAAACGGCGAGATAAATCGCTAATTGCAAATGATAAATCCGGTATTTTGTATCGGAAGCACAGCTGTTCAGTTAATACAAAAATCACCAAAAAGGTATCAATTATTCTTTAAGTAGCGCACGGATGACACGGATTACGCGGATTTTATTGATTTTATCCGTGGAATCTGCGTCATCCGTGTGCTTTTTTGTATACTTTTCTTTCCCTAAAAAGCTAGAATTGGAAAGTGATTGAGAAAAGTTACCAAAATCAGCAATTAGAATATATTGAACGCAGGTTACTTCTACGGAGAAAGTACAGCTCATATGCCCGTTCAGAATTTTGAAAACTTTATTACTTCTACTAAACGGCCGTTTTGGCACTGGACAGGTGGACTCACTCTCTTGGGTTTGCTGTTGCGTTTACCCAATATCGGACGAGACAGCTTATGGTTGGATGAAGCAATTAGCTATCTCGCCTCTCAATTCCCCGTTCAGCAAATTTTTAACAACAGCATTCAATCCAGCCATCCGCCAATGTACTATTTTTTCCTCAAGCTGTGGGGAACGGCCGTTCCAGATAATGACATTGCACTGCGTGGGCTTGGGGTGCTGTGGGGGCTTTTGTTAATTCCGTTGATCGCCCAATTCTCATACGACCTCTTTGGAAAGAAATCATTGGCGCTCCTTACAGGGTTACTTGTTACTATTTCACCGTTCCACATTCTATATAGTCATGAGCTTCGGATGTACACCCAGGTGATGTTTTTTGTAACGCTTGGAACGTGGTCCTATTTGCACGCACGGCAAGATAAAGGATGGCGTTGGTGGCTATTATTTGCTCTCGCGTTTGGAACGGCCGTTTATACACATCTTTTCGCTATCTTAGCCCTTGGCTCCATTAACCTTCATGCCCTAGTCGAATCAGACCGACGAAAACAGTTTCCTATTGTGTTTAGTATCTCAATAGGGT
>JANQSK010000925.1 GCA_028284105.1 Anaerolineae bacterium | reverse complement strand
TCCATACAGCGTTAAAACATGCTCTTGTTGCCGGTTTTTAAAGAAGCGCATAATGGCTTCTATCGCTTCTCCAAACTGGCGTGTTGGCGCAAAGAACTCTGTTTGATAGCTAAATTTTCGTGGCCATGGATGGACAAGCGAAGTTCGATGCGTCAATGCGAATAGCGAGTCATCCTTTGAGGCAATAGCTCCAGCTTCGACACCAAATTTATGTGCAATAGCTTCTAAAAAGTGGGTGATCATCAAATATTACTGAGTGAGATCATATGCAAACGCTAAGACATCATTTGCCACGCGAATACGTGAGGCTTCATCCACCATCATCGTATCAACACAGCGCGTTTCAACCGAGAAAGAACCTTTGAGCCCTTTATCTTGGACATCAAACACAAACCCATCGAGAAGGTCGCCATAATAATCTGCAATAGCTACAGGTGTGACATCCAATCCTTTTTCGCGCATGAGCTTGGCAGCGGGTCCTTTAACGGCATCACCGCCGACGATAGGGCTAACAGCCACTACAGCACGAGGTAAATCCATCACATTGGCCTGAATGGGGTAGCAATTCAAAATAGGATCAATGCTCACAAAAGGGTTCGACGGGGCAATGATCACAAGATCCGCCTTTTGAAGAGCCAGCGCAACATCTCTTGTTGATTTGCTATTTTCAGGCAGTTGAATGTTTTTGGCGACGGGTTGCCACCGCTCTTTTACAAACCACTCTTGAAAGGGTAATACGGCCGTTTCGGTTTCAATCATCGTGGGAGCAGGATGATCACTCATCGGCAGGACAGTAGGCTCAATCCCTAATTGTTGGCAAAGGTGTTGGGTAACGGCTGTTAAAGACAATCCATCATTCAGCATCTGAGCCCGAGTTAAATGAGCACCTAAATCCAAATCCCCTAAATTAAACCAGTCTGGCCCGCCATACGCTTTAACCGACTCCATCACGCGCCAAGACTCCCCTTGCCGCCCCCAGCCCATTTCGGTGTTATTGACACCTGCCAAGTTGTACATCACCGTGTCCAAGTCAGGACAAATGGTCAGACCCATATGGACAAAATCATCCCCAGTGTTTACAACGATGGTTAGGTTCTCTGGTGGCATCACGGCTGCAATACCAGTGGCAAGTTTGGCGCCCCCAACGCCCCCAGCCAACACGACCACGCGAAGGTCTTTATACGCTTGATTATTTGAATTTCCGCTCATTTACTTTTGATTTCTCCTGTGAGAACAGTTTATAGATTAGTCATGCTCCACTTGATTATTAAATCCGTGGAAATGAGAAAGAGGGCCGTGTCCCGCACCCATCTGCCACGTTTTGGCATCATCTATTGCTTGATGCGTGAATTGGTGCGCTTTTGAAACGGCCGTTTGCAAGGATTCCCCCATAGCCAAAAATGCCGTAATGGCCGCCGATAACGTGTCACCAGAACCATGCGTATGTTCCGTGTCCAATTTGGGCTGGCTAAATGCCGTCATTGTTTGTCCATCAAATAGCAAATCAACGAGCATATCCCCTTCGGGAAGCCCTTTGATTAAAACGGCCGTTTTTCCACTCTCAAACAGATCCTTGGCAACCACTTCACATTGGTCGCGTGTTTCTATTTGAGGCGCATCGACCATTAAGGCAGCCTCCGTTAAATTGGGAGTGACAAGCGAGGCATAGGGACACAAATCCGTCAGATAAGCTTGACGTACTTCATCTGGAAACATGGCAACCTGTTTATGATTGACTAAAACGGGGTCGATAACAACAACAGATGGTTGATATTTCTGTAAGGATTCTGAAACGGCTTTGATGAGGTCAACCTGCCCGAGGAACCCTGTTTTGATCCCATCTGCGCCATAATCTGAAAGGACCGCGTCAAGTTGATTGGTTAAAAATTGAGGGGTCATCCACGTTACGCCGCTCACAGAGACACTATTTTGGGCAGTAACGGCCGTTATGGCACTCATCCCATAGACACCAAGCGCTGTGAATGTCTTTAAGTCGGCCTGCAGACCCGCTGCACCACCGCTATCAGACCCGGCAATCGTCATTACTTTTGGAGGCATGCCCCCATTTTACAGCGAGTTGTTGCAACGTGTCACATTAACGTAACGGCCGTTGGGTGGGCATCACCATATCAGCTGGCAATGCATCAGGCGGATGCACAAAAACAGGCGAATTGGCCGGAAGGTCCACCATCTTATCAACAATTGTGGCGTTCTCGATGCGGCACCAGCGGTCGGTCCGGATGCGATACTCTTGAGCCCGCACTTTATCTTGCATTTGCCCATGAATCATCTCGGGTGGATCACGGAATAAGCCTACTAAGTCAATCCCCCCCACACTATTGCGACGAACGGCCGTCCATTGGATACGTCGCAATGTTTCACCAATCTCCAACGCGCGATTTGATTCCCAAATGGCAATGCGCGTCATATTAGCAGCACTAAAATAAACAGGGCGGGGCAAATGCTCATCCACTTTGCGGATGTAGCGATCCGTTGCCCCAAGCGAAACAATGATAGCCAAAATACTAGCTAATCCCGTAAACCAGCCCCAATCGATGAGGAATTGCATACCAGCTTCAAACCAATTGGGGCTATTAGGTGAAAGCCAATTGGTGATGGATTGCACATGATTTTGAATTTCTGCTTCAAGCGATGCGCTCGGATTTTGACTAAGCACCACCAAGAGGTTGGTAAAAACTGAGTTCAATTCCGACTCGTTTTGAAGGTTGACCTCAAATGAGGTGAACTCAAGGTTTGGCCCCAGCCCTTCAAGCTGCTGGTATATCATCATGATATCGGACGATGTAATTTGGCATCGTACGCCGTTTTGGCAAAATGGCGTTTGATTGGCGGCTGTGCTAAGTTCAAGCAGGCTCGTCTTGACCCAATTGTTATTACAAAACGGCCGATTATTTTCAATCAGCTGACTCAGGCTTGCAGACGCACGCCCCAAGGAATCGGTGACACCAACTGAGACAT